>NZ_NCJX01000146.1:0-6792 GCF_002282635.1 Acidiphilium sp. 34-64-41
ATGATCCCTCCGTCCTCGCGAATCGACAGAAATCATTCAAACACAGCCACAAAAATTTGAGAATCCCCCGCGAGTCAACCGTTTAGCCGGTTGGTATAAAAGTTCATGGAAAATACGAGATGTTTAATCACGTGTTCCTCATGACCGCGAACCCAGGCCAAGAAACGGGCCTAAAAATGCGGAAAGTCGAGCTCAGCCTACCCCTTGCAGACCAGACCGAGTGAAAGCCGTTGCAGCGTCTCGCGGGTGCCGGTCCGGTTCCAAACGGCTTCGCTCATGCGGGCTTGTATCAATCTCGCCGGGTGGCGGATCAAGCTTCTTTGTTTCAGTAGGCGGTGTTTGGCGCAATCGGGATCTGATGCGTCAACAAAACCCAGAACAGTGGACCATACACCACGGCGATAAGCAGGAACGCCACTAGCGTCCAAAGGCCAAGGCGGTCCATCAGACGCACCCAGCGCGAGGTTTCAGCGATTGTCACATTGCCGAAAGGGATCGCCGGCACATCGGCGGCCTGGGCGCGCGGCGAGAGCAGCGTGCCGATGGTGACAAGGAGGAAACACAGCAGCGCGACCAACAGAACGAGGCCGGACGCCGCAGTAATCGCCATCGGAATTGGATGCACGAACGGGTCGGGCGAGAGGGAGCTGATCCAGTCGCGCCGTGGCGTACCGTACAATCCTTGCCACATAAGCCCGACCCCGATGCCCATCATCCCGGCCGCCCAGAGCCAGACGCTGACTACCGCAACTTTTTTGGCATAGAGTTTCCGCCCGCTGAGATGCGGGATCAGCCAGTAACTCATGGCAATGAAGGTGAGGGCGGTAGCGGTGCCGACCGTGATGTGAAAATGGCCGGGAATGAACGCCGTGTCATGCACCATCGCGTCGTTCGGCATGCTGGCAAGCAGAATGCCGGTGGCGCCCCCCAGGATGAAGGTGAACATCGCTAGAACCTGTCCCGCCACGCTGGGGTTGTCCCACGGAAGCGCCCCCAACCAGCCGAACCAGCCGCGGCCGCCGCGCGCATGGCCCGCGGTTTCCAGCGAGGCCGCCACGGTGAAGGCAGTCATGAGGCTGGGCGGAATAATGAAGAAGGTGAAGAACATCTGCTCCATCTTCCAGCCCATCGCGATGCCGGGCGCCGTCGTTTCATGATGCAGCCCGACCTCGACGGAAAACAGCAAAAACATCAGGAACGCTAGGCGGGCGAGCGTGTCCGAAATGAGGTGTCCCCCCGCTTCATGCGGCAAGAACACGTACCAGGAAATATAGGCCGGCAATACCCAGAAATAGACAATCGCGTGGCCAGTGTACCAGAACAGGGTAAAGGTCAGTAGCGGATCGATGCCGGCCAGGAATCCCATCGACCAGGGAATGATCCAAAACAGCAGCTCCGAGACGATGCCGATGGTGGTCAAGGCCCAGAGTATCCAGACGGTCGTGCTCATATACGCGACGAGCGGAGTGATCCGGCCCGGATTGTGGCGCTTCCAGTCGGCTCGCTGGCGGATGGTTTCTGCGGCGACCATCAAGCTGCCGACAACCACGAGCGCCAGACCGACATAGAACGGCCAGGTTGCTTTTAGCGGCGTGTAGAACGTGTAGAGCACAGAGGCGTTGTTGGTCAGCGTGGCGGACAGGGTGAACGCCAAGCCGAGGATCATCATGGCAAAAGCGAGCCAGACCCAGCCGAGATTGACTCGCACTTTCAATTCGCGTGCCGGAAAATAGAACAGCACGCCGGTATTGAAGAAGGTGGTAAAAACCAGCCCGTTCAATACGCCATGAATGGTCAACCCCTGATAGTAGGAACTGGTTGGCACGCTGCCATAAACATTGATATTCGCGTAGTTCAGCGCCTGTGACGGGCCAAATGCGGATCCCACCACCATCGCCGCGAAGGCGACGAGAATGAAGGCCAGTGCGGGAGCCTTCAGACTGCCGGAGTCAGCCGCCTCGCCCGGCACCGCTCCCGTGATTGCCGACATGTTGGTCTCCTGAAAGTTAATGCCCCAAGGATAGTTTCGCGCGTGCCTGCCAGACCTCCTGTGCCGTCATGGTCGTGGCGCGTTCCGCCTTGATCTCAGGCGGCTGATAGGGTTTGAACTCCGATGGCTCGGCCTGGCCGTTGCCCCAGGCGGTGGTGACGTAATCGAGGACTTCGGCAATCTGGCGGTCACTCAGTTGACCACCCCACGCCGGCATGACCCCGTTATAGGATTTGCCGTCCGCAACGATCTTGCCCTTGAGGCCATAGAGCAGGACATCGGCCAGAACCGTGCGACCGAAGACCCTTGCCGTGTAGCCGGGCACCGATTTCACCAGCGGCGGAAACGCGCCCGCGAGGCCAGCACCATTCGCCTGATGGCAGGCTGCACAATGCGCGGCATAAACGGTTTTACCGGCCTGAGCGAACGCGGCGGGTGCGGTTGGCATCGCGCCTGCAGTTTGTGCCGGGTGGGCTGGGGGCATATGGGCGACTGATGGCCAATCCCGCAATATTGGTCGCAGACAGTGAGGTATTTATGCGGCGTACGGAAAACAGCGAAAACATGTGCGACGTAGCCTGGAAAGCTTTCGACGTTGACGTCGGTGCCCTGCAGTTCGAAGCCGTGGATGACGTCCGCGCTGGTCACGTAGAAGTCAATTCGCGCATTGACCGGAACGACTATTTTTGCAGGATCAAACTGGAACTGTCTGGCCACGACGGCAACCCGGTAATGATGCGGCCCGACCTTGACGACGCCAGGATGCTTGAACATCGGTGATGCCAGGATATGTTGGATCGACGCTTCTTGGGGTGTCGTCGGGATGCGTCCGGGAGCCCCCATCAGTCGCCAAATCGATAGACCCAGCAGTATGGCCAGCCCGAAAACACCGATGATGACCCACCGTAGTTCATAATTGGGTGGTTTGGGGCCTGGAAGGTTTTCGCTCATGGCGTGTATCTCATGGCCGAGATCAAATACAGGCCGAACCAGACCGCCAGGATCGTCAAACCCAGGATCGTCGCGATCAGAATAGCGCCGCGCGGCTTTTCATGCCGGGTCAGGCGAATCTCTGCGTCCGACGAATTGACGACTGGATTGGGTTCCGAAAAATTATCGCTCATGTCGAACCTCGCAAAGCGCAGATAACCTTCTTATGTCTCACGTTAATGTCATGTCCGGATAGTGTCAAAACCGAAGGCAAAACTATTGATCCAGACCAGATTGAAACGATCGGCTTCGAGCAAACCTTGTCCATCGTCATCGGCAGGAGATATCGCTGTAAGCACCGAACTTTATCCAGGAGACCCTCATGACCCACGATCTCTATCCCGCATCCACCGCCGACATCCGCAAACAGCGCCGTGTTCTGGCGTCGGACCAGCATGCCGCGTTCGACGCATTTAGCCGGGCGGCGTTCGCCGATGGCGCATTGACCGCCAAGATGAAGCAGATCATCGCAGTCGCAGTCGCGCATGTGACGCAATGCCCCTATTGCATCGAGGGTCATACCAAAGCCGCCCAACGGGCGGGCGCGACACCGGAGGAATTGATGGAGGCGGTCTGGGTTGCGGCCGAAATGCGGGCGGGCGGTGCGTTTGCGCATTCCACCATCATGCTCAACGCGCTCGACCATCAGCGTCCAACCCCGTGAATGCACCGAAGCACATCGTGATCAAACACGCCTATGATCCGCCCGAAGCGTCCGACGGCAAGCGGATCCTGGTCGATAGGTTGTGGCCGCGCGGCCTCGCGCGCGCCAAAGCCGGCATCGATCTCTGGCTCAAGGATATCGCGCCCAGCACAAAGCTGCGCAAGGAGTTTGACCATGATCCGGCGCGCTGGTCCGCCTTCGTCGCGGCCTATAGCGAGGAACTGGCCGCTAATCCCGATGGTTTCGATCAGTTGCTCGCCTTGTGCCACACCGGGCCGGTCACGCTTTTGTTCGCAGCGCGTGATACCACCCATAACAATGCTGTCGTTCTGGCGGAATTGTTGAGCAAGCAGCTGCATAAAATGCGTTGAAACCGAGTGACGCGTCATGGCTGTATGACCACAAGCGCTACGATCAGCACGATAAATCCGACCGGAATTGCTGTCGCCGTTTGATAAAATCGCACGCCGTGCCGGCCGCCGCCATCGCGCAATTGCCGCCGCCAAGCGGAGAGCGCCCCGTGATACCACGATAGCAGCAGCACTGCCGCGACCTTGATCCGCCACCACCACGCGCCCCAGGCGATAGCCCTCGGCGTCAGGATCAGCAGAACGCCAAACCCCCACGCCGCGTACATCGCGGGATTGACGATCATCTTGAAAATCGTCCGCTCCAGAGCGGCAAAACCCGCTTGATCCGCCAGCGCCCTGCCGATGGTACGGTGCTGGGCGTAAATCGCCGGCAACACGATCATGCCTGCCATCCACAGAATGACTGCGATCACATGCAGCGCGAGTAGGAACCGGTAAGCCGGCGCAAGGGCCGCAATTGTCACGGTATCCCCGGTCCCGGCGACAGCATGACGGCCTTGCCCGGCTTGTCCTTCCAGTCATCGGCGTCCTCGGGTGGGATGCCTTTGCGGGTGATGTTGGGCCAAACGGCCGCGAACTCACGGTTCGTTTCCAGCCATGCGGCAGCTTTGTTATCCGCATCTGCCACGATCGCCTCGGCCGGACATTCCGGTTCGCACACGCCGCAATCGATGCATTCATCGGGGTGGATGACCAGCATATTCGCGCCGACATAAAAACAATCGACAGGGCAAACCTCGACGCAATCCATATACTTGCACTTGATGCAATTTTCCGTGACGACATACGTCACCTCAAGCTCCAATCTCGAATGGTTCAGCGCCGCCGAAACGCGGAAACAGGATGTTATTTTCAAGATGAACGTGTAACACCAGATCATCGTGGAACTTCGTGAGACCGAGACAGAGGGCCTTCCACGTCGGGCAAGCGTCGGGGGGAGCCATCCTGTCATGGGTCAGGCGGTCTATTTCGGCGAGAGCCACGCCGTGGTGGTCATGTTCGGCGCGCATCGTGGCGATCGCGCTGGCAATCATCGGCGCGACGCCGCGCAGCATCATCGGAAACAATATGATCTCCTCGCGCTGCTGATGAATTCTTACCTCCGCACCAATGCGCATGAGCAAATCGGTCAGGCCGCGCGGAACCTCAGGATTGTCCTTGTGCGCGGCCTCGACTTTGCGGGCCAACCGAATCAGCCATGGCAACTCCCTCAGATGCACTGCGTGATAGCGCGTCTTGATATGCTCGATGAGTTGCGCGGTGTCAGCGTTGTACCAAGCGAAATTCGTGGCGGCGGGCACTTCGGCGAGTTCGGCGAGTACGCTCGGCAGATCGAGAGTCCGCGCCGCTGCGGCGTCGGCCAAGCGCTGCTCGCCGCCACAACAGAAATCGACCCCGTGATGCAGGAACACCGCGGCGGCTCCGGGCAGCATGGCCGCGATCTGCCCGACCGGCAGGCTTGATAATTCGACGTCGGTGGGATGCGATGTCATGATGAAACTCCTTCTGCGAGACGGTGTGAAACGCGCTGTGCCGGCAGCGCACCCCGATGCACGGCAACGCCATGCGACAAGCTTTGAGCAATCCGCCCAGCGAGCAGAATGAATCGTTCCGCCGCGGAGGGCGTGCATTGCGCCCGTGCGGTGGAACCCCATAGATCGAGCCATCGGCCAAAATGGGCGTCCTCGATCGGCAGATCGATATGCGCCTGCATCGGCGTGCCACGATAGCGGCCACTCATCAGCGCGACCGATGACCAGAACGCGCACATGCGACCCAGGTGACGGTCCCAATCGGTCACCTTTGCCTCGAAGATCGGCCCGAGCACCGCATCCGCGCGGACGGCCGCGTAGAACGCGTGGACTTGGCGTTCGATCGTCGATTCGTCGATATCGGTTCCGGTCATGACACGCTCCTTGAATTGAGGGGGCGGCAACCCGATGCTATTTCACCGGGCAGAGACTATTATGCATTTCAAATACGTGTATGGCCAAGAAACCGGCATTGTCAATGCCGACTATACAGATTATGGTCCGATTATGAGGTTGACCAGCTATACCGATTATGGTTTGCGCGCGCTGATGTTGCTGGCGGCCGAACCGGGCGTTGTGATTTCAGCGGCGGTTCTGGCGCACCGGCTTGGCGTGTCGCGCAACCACCTTGCCAAAATCCTGCTTGATCTGGTCGATGGCGGCTATCTCTCCAGCGCGCGCGGTGCCGCGGGCGGCGTCAGCATGACGACGGATCCGGGTTCGATCCGATTGGGCGACCTCGTGGATTATTTGGAACGAGATCAGCCGCTGGTTGAGTGTTTCCGCGTCGATGGGACAGAGTGCTGTTTGTTGCCTCAATGCCGTCTGCGGAGCCTGTTGCGCGGCGGCGCCGAAGCGTTCCTTATCGCGTTGAACCAAAATACCCTGGCCGATCTAGTGCCCGCTGGTATTTCTTTTGCACGACGGGGCGCTGCTTAACCCCTCGGCTTCAATCGCACAATTGGCCCGAGAGACCAACAACGTGATCGTCATGAGGTGTATGGCTCCATCCTCTAAAGCAGTATTTCGGTGACGCCGTCGCCTACCCTAATTGGCATTATCGATGCCAATTAAGGGGCTGTTGATATTCGGAGCCATAGGTCTCTCGCCACTGCTGTGTCAACAAAGTTGGCTCTTATAGCGTTGCCTGTTGATATGGTCCGAGACCGATGGCACCGAGGATCAAGGCGTCGGGTGTGACGTTCTGTCCCAGCGCTTCCAGCGTTCTGCGCCAACCAAGATAAT
>NZ_NCJX01000002.1:0-59084 GCF_002282635.1 Acidiphilium sp. 34-64-41
TCACGCCGTCTGGCCATCGCCTGAACGCCATGATGGGACAGAATTCCATAGAAATCAGATCGATGACGTTGCAAAAACGATTCGAGTCGGACTCTGAGATCCGATATGATGAAGCACGGAGGCTTTACTGATGGGCGCGATCGTGCGGGGCCGTGAAGGGCGAGTTGAGGGACAAGCTGCGGATCGATTTCCCGTCGTTTGCGTTGGCGGGTCGGCGGGTGGGCTCGATGCGTACGTCAGGTTTCTGCGCCATGTGCCGCCGGATTTTGGTGTTGCGATCATCATCGTTAACCATTTGCGGACCGTTGCGACGTCGCTGCACACGATATTGCCCCATTATACGAAAATGCCGGTGCAGTTGATTACGGATGGATTGGTGCTGAAGCCCAACCATGTTTTCATCATTCCAGAGAAGAGTGACCTGCATGTTTCAGGCGGCGAGTTCCGCCTGCGACCGATATCGAAGCCGCGCGGGTGGCCCGATGTGATTACCGTGTTTCTGCATTCGTTGACGCAGCATTGGCAGGGCCAGATTTTCGCTGTCATCGTCTCCGGCTATGATGGTGATGGCGCCGACGCGTTATGCGCGATCCGTGAGATCGGCGGCATCACGATCGCGCAACGGCTTGATACCGCCAAGCAATCAGATATGCCTGAGAGTGCGATTTCGACTGGATGCATCGATTTCATTTTGTCACCGGAAGACATTGCGCCAAAGATCGTCGAATGTCTCAGGGAGCGTCTCTCCGACGGGGCGCGCTAGAGTTAGGCCATGTGCGGTTGGCACCCTTGTGTCCAGCCGTAAGCCATGAACGCGATCGGTAGGTCGCCCGATCCGATCCATGGGTAAACGAGAGTAGAGATTTGGTCCCTTAGCTGACCGGCCCTCACTGCCTCGAATATGGGCAAACGGCGCACCATATTGCGGCGGTGGACGGGAAGGAATGGACGATGGATTCTGAACAAACTCTGCCGATCGAGCATGTCGTCGTGCTGATGATGGAGAATAATTGCTTCGACCGGATGCTCGGGTCGATGGCAACGGTGCATGCCGGTCTCGACGGTGTCGATTTGGCACGGCCGCACAGCAACCCAACCGCGGCGCCGGGTGTGCCGGACCTAGTGCAACGGGAGACGACATCGCGCAATATCGATCGTGATCCGAAACATTATCTGGCCAATTCACTGGCGCAGTTTGCCGATGGCACCAATGGCGGGTTCGTCGCCGATTTCGTCCGCACTCATCCGAACAGCACGCCCGAGGAACGCCAGGAAATCATGGGCTATTTTCCGCGCGGGTTTCTGCCGGGGTTGCACACGCTGGCGGAGAATTTCGTAGTCTGCGACCGGTGGTTTTCATCACTGCCCGGACCGACCTGGATCAACCGGCTGTTTGCCCACAGCGGCACCTCGCGCGGGCATGTCAATGAACCGGGTGGTCTGTTTAGTTCGAAGCTGCACATGTACGGCCAGCGCACGCTGTATGACGAACTGAGCGATGCCGGCGTGCCGTGGCGGATTTATTATGGCGATGTGCCGCAGACTTTGGTGCTCAGCCATCAGTGGCATCATCTCGGCAATTACCGTCACTACGCGCATTGGCAAGACGATGTCGCGAAGGGCGATCTTGCAGGTTATACCTTCATCGAACCGAGCTACTTCGGGCCGCATCAGAACGATCAGCATCCGCCGCACGATATCATGCGGGGCGATGCGCTGATCGCCGAGGTCTATAACACGCTGCGGGCGAACCCGGGGCTGTTCGAAAAGACCTTGTTGGTCGTGCTGTATGACGAGCATGGCGGATTTTACGATCATGTGGTGCCACCGGCGACGGTGCCGCCCGATGAGCATACCGAGCATTTCGCGTTTGATTTGTTGGGTTTTCGGGTGCCGGCGATTTTTGTCTCGCCGATGCTCGATCCCGGTGTGGTTTCGAGCGAATTCGATCATACCAGCCTGTTGAAGATGGCAAGCCGGATCTGGCCAGGTGTGAAGCCGCTGGGGCGGCGCGCCGAACAGGCCAATGACCCGATCGCGTCCATGACCTGGCGCACCACGCCGCGGCGCGATCTGCCCGAGGCCGGGGTGGCGCCTGATATTCAGGAGGCGCGGCCGGTGGCGATGCTGGAGGGGTTCAAAGCCTCGCTGTTCGGCTTCAGCCACCATATCGAAAGCGAAATCCAGCACGCCGGGCACAAGGGCGGGCTGATGCAGCGCGCCCATGAGGCGCTGGGCGATGGGCTGAGCCAGGCGAAGCTCGCGACCGACCGGTTGGCCGTATTCATCGACGAACGGCAAAAGACCAGCGGTGTGCTGGGAACGATCGAACGCGGGTTCGGTGCTGTGGCCAAAACGCTCGGTCTTGGAGGCAGGGACTGAGGCGGATGCCGCCGCTTCAGGTGCGGTGCCCGCGGAGGAATGCATCGGCGGTGCGCAGGCTGAGCGCCATGATGGTCAGGGCGGGGTTGGCGGCCATGGCGCTGGGGAAGACCGAATTGTCGCAAATCCACAGATTCGGGATATCGAAGCTGTTGCCTGCATGATCAACGACGCCTGTATCGGCGCTGCTGCCCATGCGGCAGGTGCCGATGGTGTGGGCGGAGCGGCGCATGGTCCAGATATCGGTCGCGCCCGCGTGCTGCCAGATGTTGGTGAGAACGCGCTGGGCATGGCGCTCGAGCCTCTGTTCGTTCTCGCCGTAGCTGAAATGGATGCGCGGCCGGCGCATGCCGATATCGTCGGTCTCGTCGGACAGATCGAGGAAATTATCGGCGGAGGGCAGGCATTCACCGTTGATGCCGACGCCGGCAACATGGTTGTAATGATCGAGATAGTCGATGAGCGCCTGCCCCCACAAACCCCGGCCGCGTGCCACCTGTTCGGCCCAGGTGACCGGCACGATGCCGAGGCTCTGAATCAGGTAGCCGCCCGCGAAATCGGCGTCGGCCGGACGCAGCATGTCCTCGGTGATCAGCGACGAGGGGTAGCCTTTGTGGGGGCGGGTTTGCGCGGTGAAACTGCCCCAGGCCTGGGTGGCGACATGGGCCATGTAATTGCGGCCGACCTGGCCGCTGGAATTGGCGAGGCCGAGATGCAGCAGCAGACGCGGTGTTTCCACCGCACCGGCGCACAGGAAAACCGCAGCGCAGCGCTGGCGATGGTCGTGCCCCTGGTGGCGATAGACGACGGCGGTAATTTTGCCCGTGGCATCGCGCTCGATGGTGTGGACCCTGCAATCCGGGCGGATTTCCGCGCCGGCGTGAACCGCGGCTGGCAGATAGGTGACATCCATGCTGGCCTTGGCACCGATGCGGCAGCCCTGGTGGCAATAGCCGCAGTTGATGCAGGCGGGCCGGGGCAGCGCGTTGTGCTGCTCGAACCGGTGCGAGACGACGGCGGCGGGTGCGTCGGTGGTCGTGAGGCCGAGGGAGTCGCAGGCGCGCTGCATCAGCATGGCGGGCGCGTTGCGCGCGACCGGCGGCAGTCTGTAGCTGCGGGATGGGTCCCACGGGTAGGTGCGCGGGCCGGAGACGCCGATGTAGGCTTCGACCTGTTCGTAATACGGGGTGAGCGAGGCGGGTTCCAGCGGCCAATCCTGGCCCTGGCCGGTTTCGGTACGCAGGCGCCAGTCAAGCGGGTCGGCGCGCGGGCAGAACGCACCCCAATGGAGCGTCGAGCCGCCGACGCCGGTGCCGCTGTTGTTGGCACCGAACGGCTGGGGGGTGTCGCCGGCGCTGAGGCGTTCATCCCGCCAGTAGATGCCGGCGGCGGCGATTTCATCGGCCGGGAAGGTTTCGGGCTCCCAGTTGCGGCCGGCTTCAAGGGCGACGACCTTCAGGCCGGCGGTCGCGAGGGCTGCCAGCAAGGGCACGCCGCCGGCACCGGTGCCGATGACGACGGCATCGACCGTATCACCGGTGGCGTGGCGGCGCATGGTATCGAGATTCATGCGCCCTGCCCTGCCGGCGCATGTGGTCCGCGGGGTTTGGGTTCCCAGGGTTCGACAACGTCAAGGCCGATCGGGTGAAAGCCGGGTTTATGGTCGCCATCGCCGCCGTAGCCGATGCGCGCGAGGGTGGCGGGATGCGCCATGTAGGCGCGAACCGCGGCGGCGCGGAAATCTTCGAACCAGAGGCGCATCTGGCTGGCATCGAGGCTGGCTGGTGCAGCATTGGTCTCGCCGGCGGCGAGTTCGGTGAGCATGGTGTCCTGCTGTGCGGGTGACAGCGCGATGAACATGGTGTTCCAGCGGTGGTTGGCGCGGTGGTTCAGCGTGTCGAGCGCCATGCCCCACGCTTCGGTATCGGGTGGGAGTGCGGCGAAACGCCAGCCGCGCGGGGCTGCGAAACGGGCGGCGATGGTGGTGGCAAGATTGGGCGGTGCGGCGGCCGGGGGGATGACGCGCGCAATCACCGCGTGCAGGGTTCGGGTTTGCTGATCGTTGAACGGGGATGCCTCGGCGGCGGGTAGGGTTCGCGCGAGGAGGGCAGCGCGGGTGTGGCTGCTAACGCGCTCGGATGCGATCAAGGCGCGGTAGGAGGCGTCGATCGTGTTGTTATTGTGGGGCAGGTCCGCGTGATCTTCGATCAGGCGGGCGAGTGCTGCTGGTTGTTCGAGCGGGATCAGATGGCCGGTTGCGGCGAGGGTGATCAGGCGGTGATGGGTGAAATGCGGCGCCATCAGCGTGCGTTGGGCTTCGGCCCCGAGATCGGCGTCGGCCGCACCGGCGATGATCAAGGCGGGGGTGTGCAACGTACCGATGCGCGCGGCCCAATTCTCGCGGCTGCCGCTATCAAGCCACGCGACCCAGGCCGCGCGGTTGGTACGCAGAATATCGGCGACGGCCGCCTGATGCGCGGGCGGATCGAGGCTGTCCGCGATATTGTTGGCGATGTAGCGACGCGCTTGAGCCATCGACTCATCGGCAGACCCTTGGAACCAGCCCCGCATTTCGGCGCGGGATTCCTCGCTCATCGGCTCTGGAGCGGGGGGCGAGCCGGCCAGCAGGATGATGTGGCTGAGGCCGGATAGGTCTTCCGCGCCATGTTCGGCGGCGCGGGCAATGAGAGTTGCGATCTTGGCACCCATGCTGTGGCCGACCAGCACCCAGCGCCCGCGCACGGTGCGGCCGATGGTGGCGATCACCTCATCGGCCATGGCGCTGACGCTGCCGCCCGGCAGGGCCGAGGCGGCACCGAAGCCGGGCAGATCGATGACGAGGCAGCGGGTGGACGGCGGCAGATGATCGATCGTGTAGCGCCAGGTATTGCTGCTGCCGCCGAGGAAATGCAGGAATACCAGGGTGGGTGGGTCGGCGTCATTCATGGGTTGGCTGGTAGGCGGCGACGAAGTCCAGCGCTGCCTTGTCGTGCTTGAGGGTCGCGATGGCGAGGGGCTTACCGGCTTTGCGATAGGTGACGGTGCAGTTGCCCATGGCTCCGTCGACCAGTTCTTCGTCCCAATCGGTCGCGTGGCCGACGTAGCGGAGGCTGACATCGTACTGACCGGTCCAGAAGAACGGCAACTGGTCGAACCGCTGCTGGCGGCCGAGCATGTTGCGGGCGGCGACCTGGCCTTGGCGCTGAGCGACGGCCCAGTGCTCCACCCTGATCGGTTTGCCGGTGTGCGGGTCTGGCCAGCGGGCGATATCGCCGGCCGCGTAGATGCCGGGGGTGCTGGTTTGCAGATAGGCATCGACCATGACGCCATGATCGACGGTGATACCGGCATCGGCCGCGAGTTCGGTGAGCGGTGCGACGCCGATACCCGCGACCACGAAATCGGCCGGGATCTGTTCACCGCTGGCGAGGATGACCGCGGTTTCGGTGACCGATGCAACGTCCGCTTCGAGGCGGAAGGCGACGCCGTGATCTTCGTGCAGTGTCTGGAAAAATGCGCCGAGGTTCGCGCCCAGCACCGTTGCCATTGGCTTGGATTCTTGGCTGACGACCAGGACTTCGATCTCGCGTTGGCGCAGCGAGGCAGCGACTTCCATGCCGATGAAACTCGATCCGATGACGACGGCGCGCGCGCCTTTGACCGCCAGCGCATCGAGATTGCGGCCGTCGGCCACGGTGCGGAGGTAGTGGACGAGATCGCCGCCGGGGAGATCGAGGCGCGCGGGCATGGCACCGGTCGCGATCAGCAGGGCATCGTAGGGGTGGCTGATGCCGTCGGTCAGCATGACCTGTTTATCCGCCGTGTTGATCAGGTTGACGCGGGCATTTAGCACCAGATCGATCGCGTGATCGGTGAAGAAGGCCGCATCGCGCAGAGGAATGGTCTCCGCCCCTGATGAACCGTTCAGGAAGCTTTTGGACAAGGTGGTGCGGTCCGGCGGAAGATCGGGGTCGGCGCTGAGGATGGTGATGCGGCCTTGGTAGCCTTCGTGACGCAGAGTTTCAGCCGCCGCTTCACCGGCCGCACCGCCGCCGATGATGACGATGCTGCTGGGTGGATTTTTCAGAGCCGCGGGCTTGGCTGGATGTTTTCGGCCGTTAATGAACAGCTTGCCGTCACGCTGTTCAACGTTCCAGGTGGCAAGTGCGTCGAGCGCGGGTGCGTCGATAACGGCACCGGTGCGCAGGCTGAAGCAGGCGTGATGCCAGGGGCATCGGATGGTTCCATTGCTGATCAGCCCTTTTTCCAACGGCGCGCCGTAATGGGTGCAATCGGCACCGATGGCGAAGACGGTATCGCCGGAGCGGACCATGAGTACGGGCTCACCATCGGCATGACCGCGCACGGCTGGATGATCGGCAAGCGCGTGGATTGCGACACCTTGGTTGAAGTCGATACCGCTTGGTTGTTGCGCCATTATCGTGATCCTTTTTGGTTCGGATATTGCCCGCGCGGTGCTGCGGCGGTGACCACGCCGCAGCCGTTCCCGTTTACTAACGGTCGGTGTAGCCGCCGATGACGGGGAGGATTTCGCCGCTGATATAGCTCGACATTTGTTTCGACGCGAGAAAGACATAGGCAGGGGCGATTTCCTCGGGCTGGGCCGGGCGCTTCATGCGCGTGTTGGTACCGAATTCGGCCATGCCTGCGGGGTTGTCACTGGGGTTCAGCGGTGTCCACACCGGGCCGGGGGCAACGGCGTTGACGCGGATGCCGCGCGGCACCAGGCTGCCGGAGAGGGCGCGGGTGAACGCATGGATGCCGCCCTTGGTCATGGTATAGTCGATGACGGTGGAATTGCCCATCAGGGCGGTGACCGAGCCCGAATTGACGATCGCCGATCCCGCGCGCATGTGCGGCAGGCAGGCCTGGGCCATGTGGAAATAGCCGTAGAGATTGGTTTTTATTGTAAGGTCGAAATGGTCTTCGGACAGATCCTCGAACCGGCTGACGTGGAGTTGGAATGCCGCGTTGTTGACCAGGACATCGACCCTGCCGAATGCATCGACGATTTTTCGAACGGCCGCGAAGCACGATGCGCGATCGGTCACGTCGGCGACGACCGCGATCGCCTTGCGGCCTTCGTGCTCGATCGCTTTGACGACCACATCGGCGTCTTCCTGTTCGGATGCCAGATGCAGGATGGCGACATCGGCGCCTTCGCGCGCGAACAATACCGCGACGGCGCGACCAATGCCGGAATCACCGCCGGTAATGATGGCGACGCTGCCTTCGAGTTTTCCAGACCCTTTCCAGAACGGGGCGTCGTACAACGGCTTGATGCTCTGGCCGGCTTCAATACCGCGCTGGCCTGCGGCATCGGTGGTAAACGGCGGTTCGGGGTAGTGGCGCGCACCAGCCTGCATGGCGCCCTTCATTTCGAGCTTTGGTCGAGCTTGGTCGGCAGCGCGCACTTCATCGTGGATTTTCTGTTGGCGTTGATTGATGTCCATGTGTCGAAAACTTTCAGTTTAGTCGTATTTGATTTGATCGCTGCCAGTGACGCGGAGCGCCGGAAGGCGCGGCAGAGACTTTGATAGCAGGACGTAACATTGTGCCCTGTTTCCGCTGTACTGTCGACATCTGGGAGTTGTACGGTGCGATCCAAATAACAATTCTGCAACGATGAGGTCAGGTCGACGGCATTCGTTGCATGATCAGCGCGTTAACTGGGTATTACGTCGCGGTTGCCGTCGGGCGGTGCATGATTATCAAATCGAGCCGGCCGGAAGGCTGCACAGGGATTTGCCTGACGATAGTTTCATCTCCGCGCCTCGTCGTAATCAGTGATGGCGATGCACACATCGATTGGACGATGACCGCTGACAGGCGGCCGCAAAACCATCAAACCTGGGGAATTCGCACATGAGCAGTCACGATGAAACAACACGTACGGCCACCTCGGCACCCGTCGAACAACTGGATAGTCTCAGCGAAACCCGAACGCTGATCGCCGCTAGCAAAGTCAACGGCACGCATGTTTACAATCGGCAGGGCGATTCGATCGGGTCGATCTATGATGTGATGATCGACAAGAGCTCCGGCCGAATTTCCTATGCCATCATGTCGTTCGGCGGATTTCTGGGGCTCGGCGAGCATTACCATCCGCTGCCGTGGAGCATGCTGCATTATGACCGCCAACAAGGTGGTTATGTGGTCGATATCGATCGTGATCGCCTCGAGGGAGGGCCGTCCTTCGCCACCAGCGCAATGCCGGACTGGTCAAACGGCATTTATGGCGAGCGGGTCGACGAATATTACGGCGTCCATCCCGGTATGATGACGCGCTAGGCTGGGCTGATCGGTCCGGCGCACCCGAACCAGTGAGGTCGGCCGGGGGTTAAAGCCCAGCCTCCTCCCTGACGAATTGCTTGATGCGCAGGATCGACGACGGGCTCATGCTGAGCGATCGGATCCCGAACGAGAGCAGTTTCGTAATGATCGGGGGGTTCGATGCCGCTTCGCCGCAGACCGATATCGGGATTCCTCGCGCCATGGCCGCCGCGCGGGTCATGGTAATGGCTTGGAACAATGCCGGATTTTCGGGTCGGCTGAGGCCAGCGACGTTCGGATTGAGGCGATCCGCCGCCATGATGTATTGCGTGACGTCGTTGGTATCGGTCGAGAAAAAAACCACCTCCTCTGCCAGTTCGTGGGCTGGCAAGACGGAGGCGGGCGTTTCGATGGTGCTGCCGATGGCTGGGCGTTCAGCTTCGGCATGTATTGAGGAGCGTACCATGGAGGTTCTGTACCGGAGCACGATTGCCACATCGGGCCGGAGGTGGCGGGTCTGCTGGAAGGCGGCCTGGTCATCGCGTTCCAGGTCGGAGCACGCCGAGCCGCAGGTGTCGGACATCGTGGGATTCGGCGGAAGCGAAGCGAGGATCACCGCGATGGGCCCGCGCAGCTGGGCGATGGCGCGCGACCTTGGGCAGATCACGTTCAGCTTCGGCGGCGCACCCAGCGCCGATCGTCCCGGCGAAATCTGCGTCACCGCGATCCCGCATGACGAACTCTGGACCGAGCTGGTGCCGGGGACGCAACTCGAGATCCTGCGCGCCTGACGTTTGGTCGATGCAAGGCCGTTGCATGGAAGCGACACGCCTCGCCTTGACGTGATCTGGTTCCGGGCTTAGCGAACATTTGTTCAGAACGGCCGATTTCGCTTCGGCCGCGAACATCGCACGACTGGAAAAGTTAAGTTAACATGACGTTTGCTCTCATCGTCGCTGCAGGACGCGGACAGCGCCTGAGCGGGCCGATTCCCAAGCAGTACCGGCTGCTGGACGGCAGCCCGATCATTCGTCACACTGTGGCGGCGTTCCGGCGCAATCAGGCGATCAGCGGCGTTCAGGTAGTGATCCACCCCAACGACATCGATCTCTATCAGCGTGCAACGGAAGGGCTGAACCTCCCCCCGCCCCTGATCGGCGGCAATTCCCGCCAGGAATCCGTCCGGCTCGGGCTCGAAGGACTGGCGCGCGAGGCGCCGGAGACGATTATCATTCACGATGGCGTGCGCCCCTTCGTCGAGCAGGAAACCATCGGCGCCGTGATCGACGCGCTGGACCGCACGCCGTGCGCGATCGCCGGCGTGCCGCTGGCCGATACGCTCAAATTCTGCGGTGAGGACAAGGTTCTGAAAACCGTCGAGCGGACTAACCTATGGCGCGCGCAGACGCCGCAGGCGTTCCGGTTCCGCGATATTCTCGCCGCCCACCGGCGCGTCTACCTCGCTAACCCGCTCGCCCAGGATTTCACCGACGATGCGGCGATCGCCGAGGCGGTCGGGCTCGAAATCGAGATGGTGCGCGGCACCGAGGATAATTTCAAGATCACCACGGAGCACGACCTCGACCGCGCCGAGGTGATCATGCAGCGCGGCCATCGGGAAATTCATTCCGGCTGGGGATTCTCGACCGAGAATCTGGTTGCCGCCAGCCCGGCCGAAAACCCGACCATCATGATCTGCGGCATTCCGGTGGTGCTCGATGCCGGCGTGCGCACATCCGGCGGTTCGGATGTCGGGCTGGATGCGATCACCTCGGCGATTCTGGGCACGGTCGGCGGCATCGGCGTCGATCTGGCCGATGGCCGCGCCTTGCCGAGCCGGCGCTTCGCGAATTCGGAGAATTTGATCCGCGAGGCGGTTTCGGTCGTCGCGATGGCCGGCGGGCGGATCGAGCATGTCGATCTGACGGTGATTTCCGACTTCAAAAGCGTGCTGGACCGTCAAGCGATGATGGTGCAGCGGACGGCTGATCTCCTTTCGACCGGTTGCCGGTCGATCTCAATCAAGCACGCATTCATCGACGATCTCGGGTTCACCTTTCGGCGCGAGGTGATTTCGACCCAATGCATCGCAACGGTCAATTATCCGCGCGATCGGGATTTCTAGCCGTCTATAGCCGCGACTCAATCCCGACTGGGGCTGAGCGGCGCGCCCATCCGCGCCGCGATCTGCTCGATACTGATGCCGGGAGCGGCCTCACGCAGCACGAAGCCGTCCGGCGTGACATCGATCACCGCGATATCGGTATAGACGCGGCTGACCGTGCCGAGCGCGGTCAGCGGATAGGTGCAACGTTCGACCAACCGTGGCGTGCCATCCCGCGCGGCATGTTCCATCAGGACCCAGACGCGTCGGGCACCGGCACCGAGGTCCATCGCGCCGCCGACCGCGGGGGCTTCGCCGGCGCGGCCGGTCGACCAGTTGGCGAGATCGCCATTGGCGCCAACCTGATAGCCGCCGAGCACGCAGAGATCGAGATGACCGCCGCGAATGATGGCGAAACTATCGGCCTGGCCGACGATCGCAGCACCGGGCCGCAGCGTGATCGGTTGCTTGCCGGCGTTGATCAGCCAGGGATTCTCCTGCCCCGCGGGCGGTAGCGGGCCGACGCCGAGAATGCCGTTTTCCGAGTGGAACATCACCTCGCGCTCGATCGGTACGAAATTCGCGATCAGCGTGGGCAGGCCGATGCCGAGATTGACCGCCCAACCCTCCGGAATATCGGCCGCGACGCGGGCTGCCATGTCGCGGCGCGACCAGCCGGCAAGCGCTGTCATGCCGAACCTCCTGCAATGAACACCCGCTGCACGAACAGACCGGGCGTGACGATGGTTTCCGGGGCGAGCGTGCCGAGCGCGCGTCGGTGGTGGGCGAGCGCGATGGTGATGCCGGCGGCGGTCGCCATGATCGGGTTGAAATTACGCCCTGCCGCGTTGTAGGTCAGGTTACCCCAGCGGTCGGCTTCCCACGCCTCGATCAGCGCGAAATCGGCGGACAACGCATATTCCAGCACACAGGCCCGGCCATCGATGGTGCGGACTTCCTTGCCGGCGGCAAGTTCGGTGCCGGCGGCGGTGGGGGTGAAAAACGCCGGCACACCGGCCCCGGCGGCGCGGATACGCTCGGCCAGCGTGCCTTGCGGCACCAGTTCGAGATCGATCCTACCCTCGGCATAGAGCGTGTCGAACGCGGTTTTGCTCGTGGCGCGCGGGTAGGAACAAATCACCTTGGTAATGGCACCCTGGGCGATCAGTTTCGGCAGCCCGCCGAAATCGCCGCCGGCATTGTTGGCGATGATGGTGAGGTGGCGCAACCCGCGCTCGCCCAGCGCATCGACCAGCAGATGCGGCTGGCCAACCGCACCGAAACCGCCGACCATGATGGTGGCACCATCGCCGATACCATCGAGCGCTGCCTCGATCGAGGGGACGAATTTATCGATCATGGCGTCAGACGCGCTCGATCAGCATGGCGATGCCCTGACCCACGCCGATGCACATGGTCGCGATCGCGCGCCTGCCGCCCTGCGCCTCCAGCGCCCGCAGCGCGGTGCCGGCGATCCGCGCGCCGGATGCGCCGAGCGGATGGCCGAGCGCAATGGCGCCGCCATGCGGGTTGACCCGTGCATCGTCATCGGCGAGGCCGAGTTGGCGCGTCACCGCGAGCGCCTGGCTGGCGAAGGCCTCGTTCAATTCGATGATATCGATATCGCTGATAGCGAGCCCGGTGCGCGCCAGCAGTTTTTCGGTGGCCGGCGCCGGGCCGATACCCATGATGCGGGGCGCGACGCCGGCGGTGGTCATCGCGATGATGCGACCGCGCGGCGTCAGGCCGTGGGTGTGCGCCGCCGCCTCGCTGGCAATCACCAGCGCCGCCGCGCCATCGTTCACGCCCGACGCATTGCCGGCGGTAACGGTGCCCGGCGTGCGGAACGGGGTTTTCAGAGCGGCGAGACCTTCGAGCGTGGTGTCCGGCCGTGGGTGTTCATCCGTGCCGAACAGTGTTTCGCCCTTGCGTGATTTCAGCGTGACGGGGGTGATTTCGCCCGCCAGAAATTCCGCCGCCGCCGCGCATTTCCGCTGGCTGCGATAGGCGAACAAATCCTGATCCGCCCGGCTGACCGCGAAATCCGCCGCGACGTTCTCGCCGGTTTCCGGCATCGGCTCGACGCCGTATTGCGCGCGCAAGCCAGGGTTGGGGAAGCGCCAGCCGATCGTGGTGTCGAATATCTCGGCGGTGCGGCCGAACGCTTCGCTGCTCTTGGCCATCACGAAGGGCGCGCGGGTCATGTTTTCAACACCACCGGCGATGATCAGATCGGCCTCGCCGGCGCGGATCGCGCGGGCGGCGGTGCCGACCGCGTCGAGCCCGGAGCCGCACAGCCGGTTGATCGTGGCACCGGGCACCGCGATCGGCAGGCCGGCCAGCAGCAGCGCCATGCGCGCGACGTTTCGGTTATCCTCGCCCGCCTGATTGGCGCAGCCGAGCAAGACCTCGTCGATCCGCCGCGGGTCGATCCGCGGGTTGCGGGCCAGCAGCCCGCGCAGCGGCACGGCCGCCAGATCATCGGCCCGCACACCGGACAACGCGCCGCCATAGCGGCCGAACGGGGTGCGGATATAATCGCAGATGAAGGCTTCAGGCATCGCTGGCCACTCCCGGAAAACCGCTTTTTGCGGGGCTCGCGCGCCGATGTCCAGACGCCCGCACCAGCCATGCGGTTCACGCCCGCGCCGATTTGCTATAAGCGCGCGGCCATCACCCTGACCACCGAGGACGCATGATACGCCTGGATAGCATCAGCAAGCAGAACGGCCAGCGCCTGGTCTTCATCGAGGCGTCAGCCGCACTCCAACGCGGCGAGAAGATTGGGCTGGTCGGGCCGAACGGCGCGGGCAAGACCACGCTGTTCCGCATGATCACCGGACAGGAGGAGCCCGATGAAGGGCAGATCCTGGTCGATCGGGGCGTCAGCATCGGCCTGTTCAGCCAGGATGTCGGCGAAATGGCCGGGCGCAGTGCGGTGGCCGAGGTGATGGACGGCGCGGGTGCGGTCAGCGAAGTGGCTGCCGAATTGGCGACGCTGGAAACCGCGATGGCGGACCCGGATCAGGCGGACCGGCTGGACGCCATCATCGAGCGGTTCGGCGATGTGCAGGCCCGCTTCGAGGAATTTGGTGGCTATGCGCTCGATGGCCGCGCGCGTGAAGTGCTGGACGGGCTGGGGTTCAGCCAGGAAATGATGGAGGGCGATGTCGGCAAGCTCTCGGGCGGCTGGAAGATGCGCGTCGCCCTCGCGCGGATCTTGCTGATGCGCCCGGATGTGATGCTGCTTGATGAGCCGAGCAACCATCTGGACCTCGAAAGCCTGATCTGGCTGGAGCAGTTTCTCGCAGGCTATGACGGCGCGCTGCTCATGACATCGCATGATCGCGAATTCATGAACCGCGTGATCAACAAGGTGATCGAGATCGACGGCGGCAGCCTGACCGAATTTTCCGGCGATTACGGATTCTACGAGCAGCAGCGTGCCTTGAACGAAAAACAGCAGCAGGCGCAGTTCGACCGCCAGAAGGCGATGTTGGCGAAGGAAATCAGTTTCATCGAGCGGTTCAAGGCGCGTGCCTCGCATGCCGCCCAGGTGCAGAGCCGGGTGAAAAAACTCGAAAAGATCGACCGCGTCGAGCCGCCGAAGCGCCGGCAGACGGTGGTGTTCGAGTTCCCGCAGGCGCCGCGCTCGGGCGATACCGTGGCCGCGCTACGCGGCGTGCACAAGCGCTACGGCAGCCGGGTCATCTACGACGGGCTGGATTTGCTGGTGCGCCGGCGCGAGCGGTGCTGCGTACTCGGCGTGAACGGCGCGGGGAAATCGACTTTGCTGAAACTGGTGACCGGCACCACCGAACCCGATGAAGGATCGGTCACGCTCGGCGGTTCGGTCAAGCTCGGCTATTTCGCGCAGCACGCGATGGACATGCTCGATGGCGATCGAAGCGTGTTCGAAACGCTCGATCGCGCGTTTCCCCAGGCCAACCAGGGCGCGCTGCGCACGCTGGCCGGCGCGTTCGGGTTTTCGGGCGACGAGATCGACAAACCCTGCCGCGTGCTGTCGGGAGGCGAGAAGGCACGGCTGGTGATGGCGCTGATGCTGTATGATCCGCCGAATTTCCTGGTGCTCGACGAGCCGACCAATCATCTGGACATCGCGACCAAGGAAATGCTGATCGCGGCGCTCGCGCAATACGAGGGCACGATGCTGTTCGTCTCGCACGATCGGCATTTTCTGGCCGCGCTGTCGAACCGGGTGCTGGAACTGACGCCGGAGGGAATTCACCAATACGGCGGCGGCTACACCGAATATGTCGCACGGACCGGGCACGAGGCCCCGGGATTGCACGCCGGATGAGTGCGCCTGCGCGATACCCGACCAGCGCGCCGGCGCGACGCAGGATCGTTCTGCTCGGCGCGACCGGCACGATCGGCCGCGCGACGCTGCGCGCCCTCATCTCGCGCGGTGATGAAGTCGTGTGTTTTGTCCGCGCAGGGGCGGATGTCACGCCGCTGCACGGTGCGACGATTCGCACCGTCGATGTCTCGGATGCGGGCGCCCTCGCGCGCGGCGGGTTTTGCGGCGAGCGGTTCGATGCGGTGATCTCCTGCATGGCATCGCGCACCGGCGTGCCGCGCGATGCCTGGGCGATCGATCATCGCGCCCATCTCGCCGTGCTCGCGGCGGCCAAGGCGGCGGGCGTCGGTCAGTTCGTGCTGCTGTCGGCAATCTGCGTGCAAAAGCCGCTGCTCGCGTTCCAGCACGCCAAGCTCGCCTTCGAGCAGGCGCTGGTGGAGTCGGGCCTGACCTATTCGATCGTGCGGCCGACCGCTTTTTTCAAATCATTGTCCGGGCAGATCGCGCGGGTGCGCCGGGGCAAGGCGTTCCTGCTGTTCGGCGATGGCAGGCTCACCGCGTGCAAGCCGATCAGCGATGGCGATCTCGCGACCTATCTGGTCGATTGCCTGCACGACGAGGCGCGCTGGAACCGCGTTCTGCCGATCGGCGGCCCCGGTGCCGCGATCACGCCGCGCGAGCAGGGCGAATTCCTGTTCGCGCGGCTGCGCCAGGCGCCACGCTTCCGTCAGGTGCCGGTGGGCTTGCTCGATGGCATCATCGGCGTCCTCGGCACCGCCGGATTGGTCGTGCCCGCGCTGGCGGCCAAGGCCGAACTCGCGCGGATCGGCCGCTATTACGCCACGGAATCGATGCTGGTGCTCGACCCCGCGACCGGACGTTACGATGCGCAGGCAACCCCCTCGACCGGGAGCGAAACATTGTTCGATTACTACGATCATGTCCTCGGCGGCGCGCCCGTGGCGGCGCTGGGGGATCATGCCGTGTTCTGAAGTGGCTGCAAGAAGAGGCCTGCTTTTTTGTAAAAAAGCAGCAAAAAACTTTTGGGAATTTGGTGCGGGGGCGGTTTGACCGGTACGGATCACCGCAGGAATTATGCTTGACGGCGACTGTGGTCTGCCCCTAGTCTAATCGCTCAGGCAATAGAGCCTGTTTGAAATTTGGCAGACCAGCCCTCGTTCTAGCGCGTCACGCGCCGGACCGGGGGTTTTTTGTTTGCCGCATCGGGATCGGATCACGCGCTTGGCCACACTGAAACTGCCCTCGATCAACCAGTTGCACGAAGTCGCCGCCGAACTGGGCATGACCATGACCGATGGCGACATGGCACAGCATCGCGCCGCGCTCGAAAGCGGGTTCGCCGCCTATAACCTGATCGATCAACTGCCGGATGAACTGCCATCAGTCCGCTACGCCCGCACACCGGGATACCGGCCCACCGCCGCCGATAACAAATATGGCGCATGGTACGTCAAGACCACGATCGAAGGTGCGCCGAGCGGCAAGCTCAAGGGCAAGACGGTCGCGATCAAGGACAACATTATGGTCGCCGGCGTGCCGATGATGAACGGATCATCCACACTCGAAGGCTATGTGCCCGATGTCGATGCGACGGTCGTGACCCGCATTCTCGATGCCGGCGGCACCATCGTCGGCAAAACGGTCTGCGAGCAATTCTGTTTTTCGGGTGGCTCGCACACCGCGAGTTCCGGCCTCGTGCATAATCCGCACAAAATGGGCTACGCCGCCGGCGGGTCGAGTTCGGGTAGCGCCGTGGTCGTGGCAACCGGCGAAGTCGCGATGGCGCTGGGTGGCGATCAGGGCGGCTCGATCCGCATGCCGGCAGGCTGGTGCGGCATCTACGGCATGAAGCCCACCCACGGCCTGGTGCCCTATACCGGCATCATGCCGATCGAGACGACGCTCGATCACACTGGGCCGATGACCAACACGGTCGAGGACAACGCCCTGCTGCTCGAAGTGCTGGCCGGGCCGGATGGGCTCGATCCGCGCCAGTATGGCGGCATGAGCAAACCCTATCGCGACGCGATCGGCAAAGGCGCCGCGGGATTGCGGATCGCCGTGGTCGACGAGGGGTTCGGTCACCCGAATTCATCGGCGGCGAGCGATGCGATCGTGCACGAAGCGGCCGAGCGGTTTCGCGGTCTCGGCGCGATGGTGGAGCGCGTCTCGATCCCGACGCACAGCCTCGGCATGGCGATCTGGCTGCCGATCGGCGCGGAAGGTGCGACGATGCAGATGATGCTCGGCAACGGGTTCGGGTTCAACTGGCAGGGGCTCTATGTCAATTCGCTGCTCGATGCCCATAGCAGCTGGCGTGGCCGCGCCGACGAACTCTCCGAGACACTGAAAAACACCATGCTGCTGGGTCATTACATGGTCACCCGGCATCGCGGTCATTATTACGCAAAAGCACAGAATCTGGTGCGCCGCCTGCGCGCCGGCTACGATGCGGTGCTCGCCGACTACGACCTGCTGCTGATGCCCACCCTGCCGATGCCGGCCACCAAACTGCCCGCCGCGGATGCGCCGATCAGCGAGATTCTACAGCGCGGCTTTGAAATGCTCACCAACACCGCGCCGTTCGACTGCACCCACCATCCGGCGATGACGATTCCCTGTGGCATGGTCGATGGCCTGCCGATCGGCGCCATGCTGGTGGGCCGAATGTATGACGAAGAAACCATCTACCAGGCCGCCGGGGCGTTTGAGGCCGGGGTCGACTGGAAAGGTCTGACGTGACCTCGATACGATACCATCACTATTGATGACGACCGAGCGGAAGGCTCGCTAGGCAATTCAACGTATCGCGCGCCACGCCATCCCGCCTCTATCTGCGCGGAGCGACACGATACTGACCGCATTCGATCGTTCATCACGGCTCGCGACTTCATTCGGATATTCAGGAGACAAAAATGGTTCTGACTCGCCGCGCAATTCTCAAATCCAGCGCAGCCGTGCCGCTCGCGGCACCGTTCATCGGCAGTGCAATGGCGGCCGCACCGATCAAGGTCGGCTCGCTGGTCGATCTGTCCGGCCCGCTCGGCACCACCGGACAGCCGATGCTGGACGCACTGAAAATCGCGGTCGAGGCGCACAACAAGGCGGGCGGCCTCCTCGGCCGGCAGATAGATCTGATCAACTACGACACGCAATCCTCGATCCAACTCTATTCGCAATATGCCCAGGCGCTCGCTTTGAAAGATCGCGTCGATGTCGTGCTCGGCGGCATCACGTCGGCCTCACGCGAGGCGATTCGCCCGGTGTTCGATCGATACAAGGTGCTCTATTTCTACAACACGTTCTACGAAGGCGGCGTGTGCGACCGCGACATTTTCTGCACCGGTACCACACCGGCGCAGACCGTGCAGAAACTGGTGTCCTACGCCACGAAAACCTGGGGCAAGAAAGTCTATATCATCGCGGCCGATTATAATTACGGTCATATCACCGCGAAATGGATGACCAAATACACCCAGGATGACGGCGGCACGGTCATGGCGACCGAGTTCTTCCCGCTCGATGTCACCAATTTCAATGCAACGATCAGCAAGATCCAGAGCGAAAAGCCCGACCTCATCCTGTCGGCGCTGGTGGGTTCGAACCATACCGCCTTCTATCGCCAGTGGGGCGCGGCCGGCATGAGCGGCAAGATCCCGATTGCGTCCACCACGTTTGGGATCGTCAACGAAATGGCGACGCTTCAGGCCAAGGAGAGCAACGGCATCATCACAGCCTTCGGCTATTATCAGGACTTGAAGACACCGGCGAGTGTTGCGTTCGTCGATGCAATCCACAAACAATTCGGCGCCGGCGTTCCCTACATCGGCGAACCCGCAGCCTGCACCTATGAGGCGTTCAACCTCTGGGCCGAAGCGGTCAAGAAATCCGGCACGGTCACCCGGATGCCGGTGATCAAGGCGCTCGATTCCGGCCTAAGTTTCGATGGCCCGACCGGCAAGGTCACGATCGATCCGGCGACCCAGCATTGCATCCGCAATGTCTATCTCGCCAAGGCAGTCGACAAGAAATGGGATGTGTTCAAGACTTTCCCGAATCAGACGCCGAGCGACACAGCCTCGGTCTGCGATCTGATCAAACATCCCAATACCGACAAGCAATTCGTGATTGATGTCAAGACCAAAGCCTAGGAACAAGCACATGGCGTTGCTCGGTCTTATCCTGTTCAACATCATCAACGGCATCGCTGTTCTCGTGCTGATCAGTATCGGGCTCGCCGTGATTTACGGCATGATGCGGATCATCAATCTGGCACACGGCGAATTCCTGATGCTCGGCGCCTACGCGACGGTGCTGAGCACCAATGCCGGCGTCAATCTATGGGTGTCGATTCTCATCGTCTCGCCCATCGTGGTCGGGCTGTTCGGCCTGCTGGTCGAACGCTGCATCATCCGGTTCCTGTACGGCAGGCTGATCGACACGATGCTGGCAACCTGGGGCCTCAGCCTGTTCATGATTGGCGGCATCACCACGCTGTTCGGCACCACGGTCGAGGGGGTTTCGGCACCGCTCGGTGCCTTCAACATCGGGCCGTATCACGCAAGCCTCTACAGCGTGTTCAGCATCGCGGTCGCCGCCGCCATGCTGGGCGGCGTGTGGGGCGTGCTGCGCTTTACCAAATTCGGCCTGATCGTGCGGGCAACCATGCAGAACCCGCCAATGGCCGCCGCGCTGGGCGTCGCACCCAACCGCATCTACATGCTCACCTTCGCGCTCGGCGCGGCGCTCACCGGGCTCGCCGGCGGCGTGCTGGCACCGGTCGCGGGCGTCGCACCCGGCATGGGGGCAGCCTATATCGCCAAGGCGTTCATCACCGTGATCGGCGGCGGTGCCGCAATCGTCACAGGCAGCGGCCTGGCCTCGGCCCTGTTCGGCACGATCGACCAGATCGTCACATTCCAGACCACGCCGGTAATCGGTCAGGTCGCGTTGCTGATCGCGGCGATCATCATGATCCGCATCCTGCCGCAAGGTATCACCGGGCGGTTCTTTCGGAGGAGCCTATGAGCCCGCTGTTCACCGGCCGCGCCGGGTTTGCATTGGTGATCGCGGCGGGCGTGATCGTCACGATCGCCCTGCCGCTGATCGATGGCATGTTCGGCTTGGTGCAGGCCACGGTGTTCATCGCCATGGCCGTGCTGGCGCTCAGCCTCGGCTTCATCTGGGGCTTCGGCGGAATCATGTGTTTTGGCCAATCCGCCTTTTTCGGGCTCGGCGGCTATGCCTATGCCATTGCCGCGATCGATTTCGGCGGATCGAGCTGGGCGGTTCTGCTGGCGATTGCGGTGCCGACGGGGTTTGCTGCATTGCTGGGGTATTTCATGTTCTACGGCCGGATCAGCGATGCCTATATGGGCGTGATCACGCTGACCGTCGCAGTTATTCTGTATAACGTGATGAACTCGACCTCGGGTTCGCAATATCACATCGGCGCTGCCGAACTCGGCGGATTCAACGGCATGCCTTCGGTTCCGCCGATCAACCTGCCGGGCGATCCTTCGGCAGCGCTGAGCCCGCTCCAGTTTTTCATCCTCAGCATGATCCTGCTGATGGCCGTGTATGCCGGCTTGCGGCTGCTGCTCGCCGGCCGGTTCGGCCGGGTGCTGGTCGCCATCCGTGAAAACGAGACCAGGGCGATGCTGCTCGGCTATGATCCACGCTTCTACAAGCTCGTCGCCTTCGCCATCGGCGGCGGCATTGCCGGTCTCGCCGGTTGCCTGTTCACCAACTGGGGCGGCTTCATCAGCCCCACCGCCTTCAGCCTCGCGCAATCGGCCCAGATCATCATTTTCGTCCTGCTCGGTGGCATCGGCACATTGCTGGGGCCGATCATGGGCGCCGTCGCGATCGAATATCTGATCACCCTCACCGGCACGCAACATCGTTTTGATGCCAATCTGATTTTGGGTGTCATTCTGCTCGGCTTCGTCTTGCTGGTGCCACAGGGGGTGGTGCCGGCCATCGCCGCGCAACTCGCGCGCGTCATTCCGGCGCGCAGGCGGGCAGGCGCATCGTCACAGACGGTGACGGCACCATGAGCGGCACGGCTTTGCTGCAGGCGAGCGGCGTGAGCAAGCGGTTCGGCGGCGTTACCGCGGTCGATACCGTCGATTTCAGCCTCGCCGAGGGCGAATTGCGCTGCCTGATCGGGCCGAACGGCGCCGGCAAGAGCACGTTCTTCAAGCTACTGACCGGCCAGTTGGCCCCCAGCACGGGGACGATCAAATTCCGTGGTCACGACGTGACCCACGCAAAAACGCACGAGATCGCGCGGCTCGGCGTCGGCATCAAGACGCAGATCCCCAACGTGTTCAACGGCCTGATCGTCCGCGAAAACCTCTATGTCTCGGCCATCCGGATCAACAAGCCGGCCCGGGCGCGCGCCATCGTCGATGAGGTGCTGGCAAGATTGGCGTTGACCGACATCGCGGATCGCCTGGTCGGCGTGCTCGCCCACGGCCAGCGCCAATGGGTCGAAATCGGCGCGGTGCTCGCCCAGGAACCCGACCTCATCCTGCTCGACGAACCGGCCGCAGGCATGACGCATGAGGAAGTCGCCAGGACCGCGCAATTGATCCGCGAAATCAACCGTACCAAGGCGCTCATCGTCGTCGAGCACGATATGCAGTTCATCCGCATGATCGCTAAGCAAGTCACGGTGTTCAACCAGGGCAGAATTCTGGTGGAAGACAACGTCGACCACGTGCTGGCCAACCAGGCGGTGCGCGATGTCTATCTTGGCAAAAAGGCAGCATGATGCTGGATGTTTCAGGTCTCTGCGCGGGCTACGGCCAGATCCCGATCCTCACCGGAATCGATCTTGCCGTGAGTTCCGGCGGTTTCGTCGGCGTGCTCGGCCATAACGGCATGGGCAAGACCACGCTGCTGAAGGCATTGATGGGATACCTGCCCGCCACCGCCGGGCGCGTGCGGTTCGACGGGGCGGACATCACCCATTTGCCACCCGCAAGCCGGGCAAAGCTCGGCCTCGGCTATGTGCCGCAGGGCCGCGACATTTTCTCATCGCTCAGCGTCCATGAAAATCTGCGAATGGGCTGCCTGCTCGCCAAAACCGATGAATCTACCACGATCGAACGAGTCCTGAGCGATTTCCCCCGCCTGACCCGCCTGCTGGATCGACCCGGCGGCGCGCTGTCGGGCGGCGAGCAGCAATTGCTCGCGCTGGCGCGCTGTCTGTGCGGCAGCCCCAAACTTATCCTGCTCGATGAGCCGACCGAGGGAATTCAACCATCGATCGTCGATGAAATCATCGAAACGCTGCACAAGCTGCGCCAGACCCAGGCGCTGACCATGATCCTGGTCGAGCAGGATCTGCATTTCATCGCCGACCTCGCCGATACCGTGCTGATCATCCAGAAAGGCACGATCACGCGCGAAGTCACACCCCAGCAAATCTCAGACCCCGCGCTGATCGCGGAATTCGTCGGCATGGGGCCATAGCACCCAGCCACCGCCCCAGTTCCACAGCGCTACCCCGCCCCGTCGGACCCGCCCCCGGCCGAGCGTGCGGGCGCTCTGCATCGGCCGGTCGCCACGCGCTTGCCGGTCCGCCCATCCACCATCATTGGCACCAGCTCCGCCACAGTCTGCCGATCGACCAGCACGACGCTCGGCCCTTCCGGTGCGAAATGCTTGTTGCCCCAGGCCAGCAACGCCGACAGCACCGGCCGGAAATCCCGGCCGCGTTCGGTCAGCACATAGTCGTAGCGCGGCGGATGCTCGCTGTAGCGTTGCTTTTCCAGCAAGCCGGACTCCAGCAGCGCATGCAAGCGTCGCGTCAGCATGTTCGGCGCGATATCCAGATTTTTCTGAAACTCATCGAACCGCTTCAGGCCATGAAACGCATCCCGCAAAATCAAAATGCTCCACCACTCCCCCACCCGCTCCAGGCTGCGGGCGATCGGGCATTGCAGATCACCGAAACTCTTGCGTTGCATCGAATTTCAATCCTGTCACTTTCGCGATGAAACCGTTGTAGACTTGTCACTATCATGATGCAAGTGATAAGATGAATCCAGCAACATTGAAGGACAGCCGATGACCACCCAAACAGACGCACCGAACGGCCTCGAACAACTACGCGCGCTGATCGCCGCCGGCAAAATGCCGGGGATCGGCCGCACGATGGGGTTCGACCTGGTCGAGGTGGCGGAAGGTCACGTGGTGTTCGAGGGTCATCCAGGCCGCGAGGTCTATAACCCGATCGGCACGGTGCACGGCGGCTACGCGGCGACGCTGCTCGATTCCGCCTGCGGTTGCGCGGTGCATTCCCGGCTGAGCCCGTCGCAGGCGTATTCGACGCTGGAACTCAAAGTGGCTTATCACCGGGCGCTGACCGCGGAAACCGGGGTGGTTCGGGCCACCGGCACCGTGGTATCCATCGGCCGCCGCGCCGCCTTTGCCGAAGCGCGGCTGACCGATGCGGCGGGCAAGCTCTATGCCTCGGCGACATCCACCCTGATCGTGATGGAGCGGTAAACCATGGCCATGAAAATCCTGGTGGTCGGCGCCGGCAGTATCGGCGGCTATTTCGGCGGCCGGTTGACCGAGGCCGGGGCCGACGTGACCTTTCTGGTGCGCCCCGCACGCGCCACAGCGCTCAGGCGGACCGGTCTGGTGATCAAAAGTGCGCGCGGCGACTATCACCACAAGTCACCAAAGCTGGTGGACGCAGCATCCCTCACCGCCGATTTCGATCTGATCCTGCTCAGCTGCAAAGCCTACGATCTTGCCGGCGCCATCGCCGATTTCGCTCCAGCCGTCGGGCCGGACACGCTGATCCTGCCGCTGTTGAACGGCATCAGCCATCTCGACGATCTGGACCGCGCGTTCGGTGCCGCGCGCGTCCTCGGCGGCCAATGCGTCATTTCGACCGTGCTCGACCCTGAAGGGCGGATCATCCATCTGAACGAGATCGAGTCCCTGACCTTCGGCGCACGCGATCCCGGCCAGGCACAACGCGTCAACACGATAGCCGCGGTGTTTGGCACCGCTCGGTTCGCCACGCAGCGCAGCGACACGATCATGCAGGACATGTGGGAGAAATTCGCCTTCATCACATCACTCGCCGGCATCACCTGCCTGATGCGTGCAACGATCGGCGATATCGTGGCCGCCGGTGGCGATACCATCGCCCTCGCGCTGGCCGGCGAGTGCGCCGCGATCGCGGCCAGCCAGGGCTACACCCTGCGCGAACCGGCCCGGCAACGGACCAGCACAGCCCTGACCGCTCCGGGATCGCCGCTGGCCGCCTCGATGCTGCGCGATATCGAACGCTCAGGCCGGATCGAAGCCGATCACATCCTCGGCACCATGCTGGCGCGCTGCCCGCCCGGCGCGGCCGCGCCAGTTCTCAGGATCGCCTATGTCCATGTGAAGAGCTACGAAGCCGGCCGAGCGCACATGATCGAGCGAGCGCCCGGATGATGATCGATCCCTGATCGATCGCCAGCGCATCGCAGCCCGCCGGCCATCAGCGGAAAATGGCAGGCTGCGGCACGCCATTGGCGTCGGTAATCAGGCTTGGGCGTTGGTCGGCACCGCGTGGCTGGGCGATCGGGTAGCGGGTATGGCCGGTGGTGACGAATTGATGCGATTGGTCACGACGCCTCCCGTCACGATGTTGTGAACGAGTAACGATCCAGAAATGCCGCGACGAGGGCAAGGCACTCTGCCTTCTCCTCGACATGCGGCATATGGCTGGATCTGCCGAATATATGCCAGCGCACATCGGCAATGCCGGCCAGAAACGGCTGCACGCAGGCGATGGTCGCCTCGTCATATTTGCCCGAGATCAGCAGCGTGGGTGCCGTGATCGCGTGCACCCGGTCCACCACGGTCCAATGCTTCAACGTGCCGATCACATGGAACTCGCTGGGGCCGTTCATGGTGTGATACACGGTGGGGTCTTGTGCCAGCATGGTGAAGGTGCGGGTCACCTCATCGGGCATCGGCTCGATCCGGCACAGATGCTTCGCATAGAACACCGCAACCGCCGCCTCATACGCGGGGCTCGCGGTCGTGCCATCGGCCTCGTGCTGTGTCAGTGTCGCCTGCACGTCGTCTGGCAGATCGGCGCGCAACCGGTTCGCCTCGGCGACCCAGGTCTCCATCGAGGCCGGGCTGTCGGCGATCACCAGCGCGCGCAGGCCCGGCGGCTGCGTGATCGCGAATTCCGCCCCCAGCATGCCGCCCCAGGACTGGCCGAACAGATGATACCCGCTCTGCTTGATGCCGAGATGATCGAGCAGATTGTTCAACTCATCGATGAACAGCTGAACTGTCCAGAATTCTCCCCCCATCTCCGGCAGATGGGTCGAACGGCCGCCGCCGAGCTGGTCGTAATGCACCACCGCGCGGCCGGTGACAGCGAGCTCTTTCAGACTATCGACATAGTCATGCGTGCAGCCCGGGCCGCCATGCAACACGATCAGCGGCGGCTTACCGCCTTCCAGCGCGCCGGTCAGCCGATACCAGGTCCGCCATGCACCGAACGGGGCGAACCCTTCCCGCGATTGTGTGACCGTTTCATCCATCAGGCGATCATGCACAACGCGAGGCCACCGCGCCATCCACAAAACGCGGAAAAACGACCGAATTCTGACCCGGACTGCTTATGTGTGAAGCAGTCCGTCGCAAGCATGAGGCAGAACGCCTAGAAACCCGACAAATTCAGGCGTTGGGTGTGATATGCCGAAACATCATTTTCCGCGCCGTCTCGTCCATCTCGGTCTTGAACGCATGCCGATCCTTGATCGCGACCGCGCGCACAGCGGCCGGGCGCGCGCTGATCTCGTCGAGCAGGCGCTTGACGTTGGCGAACCGCGCCCAGACCGCATCATCCCCGGTCACGAACGGCACCATCCGCGCCCAGCCCCAAAGCGCCATATCCACAATCGTATACGTCTCGCCCAGCATATAAGGCCGGTCCGCCAGATGCGTATCGACAATGCCCCAATGGCGGTCCGCCTCGAACGCGTAACGGCCAACTGCGTATTCTTTTGGCTCCGGCGCAAAATGCCGGAAGTGCACCGCCTGCCCCGAATACGGGCCAATCCCCGTGGCGACAAACATCAACCACGACAACAATGCACCCCGCGCCTGCGGTGTCGCTTCCGGCAGAAACCGGCCGGTCTTCTCAGCGAGGTAGAGCAGGATCGCGTTGCTGTCGAACACGACGGCATCGCCATCGACAATGCAGGGCACTTTATTGTTCGGGTTGAGCGCGGCGAAGGCGGTGTCGAACTGCTCGCCCTTGCGGGTATCGACCGGTATCGCCTCATAGGGCAGTTCGGCTTCCTCGAGGAACAAGGCGACCTTCATGGGATTGGGCGCAAGGCTGTAGTAGAATTTGATCATTGGACGCTCTTTCGTGGTTGGACGACCGTGGCGGATGCCAGGGTTTGCATCGATCAGGGCAACGCGGTTGCGGGCGGAGGGGAAAATCGTGTTGAGCCAATATGACGCATGCAACCGGGAGTGCCCGCCACACGGCCCAAGCATAACAATGTGCCGACAGCATAGCCCTGATCGCAAGGCGTTATGATAAGTAGCTGATAACGCTTGGTATCCCGTACCGGATTCGAACCGGTGTTACCGCCGTGAGAGGGCAGCGTCCTAGGCCTCTAGACGAACGGGACCGCGTGACTCTCGGTAGCGGAGTGAGATTATCGGGTCAAGCCGGGCTGGCATCCTGCAGGATCAGGCTGGTGGTGGTTTTGCCGTTCCAGCGTTCGGCGCGGATATGGCCCGCCAGATGCAGCGGTGTGCCGGAGCGGTCGAGCAGCGCCGTGGTCAGGGCATCGTCCTTGGCGCGGAACAGCATGGTCTTCAGCCGCCCGCCCGCCTCGCCGTCGATATAGGCGCGAATGGTCGTTTCGGTGCGGCCGATCCGGTCGGCGCGGACCACCCGCGCGCGCGGGATCACAAAAATCGGCTCAGCATTGCCGGCGCCGAACGGGCCGAGCCGCGCGATTTCGCCGGCGATCGCCTCGGTCGCGCCGGCCGCGGCAATCGCGCCGTCGAGGCTGAGGTCTGCCGCCTCGGGCAGCATGGCCGCGGCGGCGAGCCGCTCGTTCAGGAACGCGTGCAGGGCATCAAGTTTATCAGCTTCGAGCGTGAAGCCCGCCGCCATCGCATGGCCGCCGCCGCGCGTCAGCAAGCCGAATTCCCGTGCGGCGATAATGGCGCTGCCCAGATCGATGCCGGTAATCGAACGGCCCGAACCGGTCGCGCGCCCCTGGCTGATCCCCGCGACCAGCGCCGGCCGGTTGAACGCCTCCTTGATCCGCCCGGCCACGATGCCGACCACGCCGGGGTGCCAGTCATCCCCGCTGATCAGCGCCACCGCGGCTCCGGCGGCGAACTGCGCCTCGGCCAGGCGCAGCGCGGTATCGAGCAGATCCGCCTCGACCGCCTGACGCTGGCGGTTGATGTCATCGAGCCGCCTTGCAATCTCCGTCGCCTGCGCCGGATCGGCGGCGAGCAGCGCGCGCAGGCCCAGATCGGCCTGATCGATCCGCCCGGCCGCGTTGATGCGCGGGCCGAGCGCAAAGCCACACGTCATCGCACCGGGCGCCTCGGTCACGCCGGCAACATCGAGCAGGGCGGCAATGCCGGGCCGGGCGCGCCGCGCCATGATTTTCAGCCCTTGGCTGACCAGCGCGCGGTTCACACCGGTCAGCGGCATCACGTCGCACACGGTTGCCAGCGCGACCAGATCGAGCATCGCGATCAGATCGATCTCGCGGCGCACGGTGAAAAAACCGCGCTTGCGCAGCGTGCGCTGCATCGCGATCAAGGTGAGAAACACGATGGTCGCCGCGCAGACATTGTTCAGACCGGACCGATCATCGAGCCGATTCGGATTGACCGTCGCGATAATGGCGGGCGGCGGACCTTCGAGCTTGTGATGATCCAGCACGATCGCATCGGCCACGCCGTGCAGCGCCGCAAGCGCCTCATGCGCGGCGGCACCGCAGTCGACGCACACGATCAGCCGCGCCCCCTGCCCGGCCAGCGCCAGCAGCGCGGGCGCGTTCGGGCCGTAGCCCTCGCGGATCCGGTCCGGCACGTAATTGATCGTGGCGATCCCGAGTGCACCCAACCCAAGCGCCATCAAGGCACCGCTGCACGCGCCATCGACGTCGTAATCGCCGAAAATCGCTACCGTCTCGCCGTCCTGCACCGCATCGGCCAGGCGCGCCGCCGCCGTGTCCATATCGGTCAGCACCGAGGGATCGGGCAGATAGGCGCGCAAGGTCGGGTCCAGAAAATCGGCCGCCTGCTCCGCCGCAACACCCCGCGCCGCCAGCAACCGACCCAGCAGTTCGGGGGCAGACAGGCGTTGCGCGATCGCCTGGGCGATCCGCTCCTCCGCCGGCCGCCAGACCCAGCGCCGCCCCGTCAGGCTGTGTGTGACGCCAAGCGCCGGTTCGGGCTCGATCAGGAGGCGCGTCCCGCCTTGGGTTCGATCGCCGGTTTGCTCTCGACCCACGTTTTGGTCTCGAAATTATGCCGCGCCTCGATCGTACGCACGGTGCCGGATTTCGAGCGCATCACGGTGGAGTGGGTAATGGCACCCGTGCCGAACCGGCGCACGCCGCGCAGCATCGGGCCGGAGGTCACGCCGGTTGCCGCAAACATCACATTGCCGCGCGCCATCTCCTCCAGGCTATAAATCCGGTGCGGATCGCTGATCCCCATGCCGCGGGCGCGCTCGATCTGCGCGTCGTCCTCATACAGCAACCGCCCCTGCATCTGCCCGCCGATGCAGCGCAGCGCCGCCGCCGCCAGCACGCCTTCCGGCGCGCCGCCAGAGCCGATGAACAGGTCGATACCGGCCTCCGGTTGCGAGACCGCAATCAGGCCCGACACGTCACCATCCCCGATCAGGCTGATCCGCGCGCCGGCCTCCCGGCAATGCGCGATCATTTCGGCGTGCCGCTCACGATCGAGCGTGCAGACCATCAGATCAGAGATGTCGCATTGTTTCGCCATCGCGAGATTGCGCAAATTCTCGCGCACCGAGGCGTTGAGCGTCACCACGCCGGCCGGCAGCCCGGGCCCCACGGCAATCTTGTCCATGTAGATGTCCGGGGCGTGCAGAAAATTGCCCCGTTCAGCCAGTGCGATCACGGCAATTGCGTTCGGCGCACCCTTCGCGGTCACGTATGTGCCTTCGAGCGGATCGACCGCGATGTCCATTTCCGGGCCGCCGGCGCCGACCCGCTCACCGATATAGAGCATCGGCGCCTCATCCATCTCGCCTTCGCCGATCACCACGAGCCCGTTGATTGCCACCGCGTTGAACGCCTGACGCATCGCGCCCACCGCCGCGCCATCCGCGCTGTTCTTGTCACCCCGCCCGATCCAGATCGAGGCGGCGAGTGCCGCAGCTTCGGTCACGCGGACCAGTTCGAGGGCGAGGTTCCGGTCAGACTGGCTGGGCGATTTGTCGGTGGTCATTGCGCTTCTTTCCTGGTGCTGTCGTGGAATTCAGGCGGTTTCGATGCGGATCAGCGCGGGCGGTTCCTGCACCGATTCAAGGGCAGCCAGCCGCGTGATCGCCGCCGCCATCGCGGCTTCGTGGGTCACGTGCGTTACCAATACCACCGCCACCGCATCGCCGGGGCTGCGGCCATGCTGTAACATCGATTCCAGCGAAATCCCATGATCGCGCAGCACCGCCGTCACATCAGCGATCACGCCCGGTTGATCGACCACCATCAGGCGCAGAAAATACGCCCCACGATGCGCCGCCATCGGCACCGCCGCGCGCCGTGCCAGCGCCTGCGGCGCAACGCCCAGCATCGGGGCGGCACGACCGCGCGCCAGATCGATCAGATCGGCCACCACGGCCGAAGCGGTCGGTCCCGCGCCCGCGCCACGCCCCTGCAGCACGATCTGCCCGACCGGATCGCCCTCGATCACCACGGCATTGTTCACACCATCGACGCGGGCAAGCGGTGCGGCCAGCGGCACCATGGCCGGATGCACGCGGGTCTCGATACCGGCATCGGTCGCGCGCGCGATGCCGAGCAGTTTGATGCGGTAGCCAAGCTCCTCGGCGAAGGCGATATCCAGCGCGCTGACGCCCCTGATCCCCTCGACATGGACGGCACCGAAATCGACTTCCCGGCCGAACGCGATCGCCGCCAGAATCGCGAGTTTATGCGCGGTATCGATGCCATCGATATCGAACGACGGATCGGCCTCGGCATAGCCCTGGGCCTGCGCATCGGCCAGCACGGTCGCGAAATCGAGTTTTTCAGCGCGCATGCGGCTGAGGATGTAGTTGCAGGTGCCGTTCAAAATACCGGCAACACCGGCAATCCGATCACCCGCCAGCCCTTCGCGCAGCGCCTTGATCACCGGAATGCCGCCGGCGACCGCAGCCTCGAACCGGATGCTGGCACCCTCGATCGGGCCGAGCGCGCTGCCGCGCATCGCGATCAGCGCCTTGTTCGCGGTCACGACCGGCTTGCCGGCCGCTAAGGCCGCCATCACCAGATCATGCGCCGGCCCGTCCGCCCCGCCGATCAGTTCGACCACCACATCGACCTTGGCATCCGCCGCGAGGGCGACCGGATCATCGTACCAGCGCAGCCCCTCGAGCGAAACACCGCGATCGCGCGCCCGATCGCGCGCGGAGACCGCCACTACAGTAACCTTCCGTCCCGCCCGCGCCTCGATCAGCGCTGCGTGATCGGCCAGCAACCGCACCACGCCCGCGCCGACCGTGCCGAGCCCGGCGATGCCGACCGCCAGGGCGCCCGTCATACCGCCTCGGTCTCCGCCACCGCCGGCGCATTGCCCGGCGCCATGAAGCCACGGATATTCCGCACCGCCTGGCGCAGCCTATGCGTGTTCTCGACCAGCGCGATCCGCACATGGGTATCGCCATACTCGCCGAACCCGATACCGGGCGCCACCGCAACCTTCGCCCGCTCGAGCAGCAGCTTGGCAAAATCGACCGAACCGAGATGCGCATACCGCGCGGGAATCGGCGCCCAGGCAAACATCGACCCCGCCGGGCTCGGCACGTCCCACCCGGCCTGAGCCAGGCCCTTGATCAGCACGTCGCGCCGCTCCTTATAAAGGGCGCGCATCTGATCAACGCAATCCTGCGGTCCGTTCAGCGCCGCCGTCGCCGCCACCTGAATCGGTGTGAAGGCGCCGTAATCGAGGTAGGATTTCATTCGCGCCAGCGCCGAAATCAACCGCGGATTCCCCGCCGCAAATCCCATTCGCCAGCCCGGCATCGAATAGGTTTTCGACATCGAGGTGAACTCGACGGTGAACTCCTTGGCGCCGTTGACCTGCAGCACCGAGGGCGGCGGCTCACCCTCGAAATAGATTTCCGCATAGGCCAGATCGGACAGAATAAAGATCTCATGCTTGCGGGCGAAGGCGACAATGTCCTTGTAAAAATCCAGCGTCGCCAAATAAGCGGTTGGATTTGAAGGAAAATTCACAATCAGCGCCGTCGGCCGCGGCACCGAATGCTTCACCGCGCGCTCCAGCGCATGCAGCATCGTCTCATCCGGCGTCGCCGGCACCGAGCGCACCGAGGCACCCGCGATGATGAAGCCGAACTGATGGATCGGATAGGACGGGTTCGGTACCAGGATGGTATCACCCGGCGAGGTGATCGCATTGGCCAGATTGGCCAGCCCCTCTTTCGAGCCGAGCGTCGCGATGACTTCGGTATCCGGGTTGAGCTTCACGCCGAACCGGCGATCGTAATAGGCGGCGAGCGCGCGGCGCAGGCCGGGAATGCCCTTGCTGGTCGAATAGCGATGGCTGCGCGGGTCAGCGACGGTCTCGATCAGCTTGGCCACGATATGCGGCGGCGTGGCGCTGTCGGGGTTGCCCATGCCGAGGTCGATGATGTCTTCCCGCGCGTTGCGCGCCGCCGCCTTGGCCTGATTGACCTCGGCGAACACGTAGGGTGGCAGGCGGCGGATACGATGGAATTCCTCGGTCATGGTCGGTCCTGGCGAAGGTGAAGCAAGATTATTGTTGCGACAGTTTATTACGTCGCTCCGGCGTATAGCAGTTGCGCCGCACCACCGCGACCCGCCGTGAGCGCTTCGATGCGAATGACAGATACCGGCACTCCGGCTGCGCTGAGCGCATTGGCGATTGCGGTTGCCCGCAGCAACGCCAGCTTCAACCCGGCCGGCGTGCGGTCCGACGCAAATCCCATTGCAACCACCGCCACAGCTCCAGCACCGGGCGTCGCCGCGCGCCGCGCGATCAAAGCTTGCAGTGCCACGCGATCGCGGTGCGACAAGATCGCCCGATCCGGCTGAAATCCGACCAGAACGGCCGGCGGCGTCAAAATGGCCTGTGGTGCCGCTTTTGCCGGAACAACCGGTGTCGCGCCCGGCACCGGCATGACATTCTGATGATGATTGGCTGCCAGTAACTGTTGGCGAACCGCCCGCTGCACCATCGGCGACAATACCGGAGGCTTGGGCGGCACCGATGCCAGGTTGGGGAAGCTATCATGCAGCCCCGGCGCGGGCGGCGGATTATGCCCGATCACGCCGCCCTCGTAGCGATGATACGCGGTCAACGGATCATACGTCGCACAACCGGCCAGCGTCACCACCGCAAGCAGCGCCATCGCACCACCCAGGCCGCGCCGCCACGCGTGTTCCATGCGGCATTGCACCATTTCGGGCTTCCGTGAAACTTGGGTATAGACCATTCCGGCTCCTCGCTCAGCAGACCTTTCTCTAGCGCCTCGATCACGGAGCCGAAAGGAGTCCCCATGACCGACCCGCAAAATCCCGAACCCGGCAAGCTGCCAATGCCCGACCCCGCGGTCTATTCCCGCACCATGGCGGACATCGGTGCCCGATCCCAACGCATCGTCAGCGAATGGCTGCAGCGCCAGTCCGACCGCGGCATGACGGTCGACCCGTTGAACATCGGTGGTGCCTTCATGGAAATGACCGCGCGCATGATCGCCAATCCCACCAAGCTGATCGAAGCGCAGATGGGCTTCTGGCAGGACTACATGACGCTGTGGCAGCATTCGACGCGCCGCCTGATGGGCATGCAGACCGCACCGGTCATCGCGGTCGACCCCAAGGACAAACGCTTCGCGGATGCGGGCTGGAACGAGAGCGAGATATTCGACTTCATCCGCCAGAGTTACCTGCTCTCGGCGCGCTTCGTCCAGGACGTGGTCAAGCGGGTCGATGGACTCGATCCCAAGACCGCCCAGAAGGTCGATTTCTATTCCCGCCAGTTCATGGACGCGATGAGCCCGTCGAACTTCGCGCTGACCAACCCGCAGGTCTTGCGCAAAACCATCGAATCGGGCGGTGAAAACCTGATGCGCGGCCTGCAGAACCTGCTGCGCGACCTCGAAGCCGGCCACGGCAAGTTGCACATCCGCATGACCGATGGCGATCAGTTCAGCGTCGGTGGCAACATCGCGGTCAGTCCCGGCAAGGTTATTTTCCGCAACGATCTGATGGAGCTGATCCAGTACGCGCCGACCACCGAAACCGTCGTCAAGACCCCGCTGGTGATCTTTCCGCCCTGGATCAACAAATTCTACATCCTGGACCTCAAGCCGAAAAACAGCTTCATCCGCTGGGCGGTGGAACAGGGCCACACCGTGTTCGTGGCAAGCTGGGTCAACCCCGATGAACACCTCGCCGCCAAGGATTTCGCCGATTATATGAACGAGGGCGTCTTCGCCGCGCTCGGCGCGATCGAGGCGGCAACCGGCGAACGCAATGTCAACGCGGTCGGCTATTGTCTCGGCGGCACGCTATTGGCCGCAACCCTCGCGGTCATGGCGGCGCGTAACGACAAACGAATCAAATCCGCCACGTTCCTCGTAACACTGACCGACTTCACCGATGTCGGCGAGCTTGGCGTGTTCATCGACGAGGAACAACTCGGCGCACTCGAAGACAAAATGAACAAGCGCGGCTATCTCGAAGGTGCCGAAATGGCGACCACCTTCAACATGCTGCGCTCAAACGATCTGATCTGGAGCTTCGTCGTCAACAACTACTTGCTGGGCAATGATTCGTTCCCGTTCGACCTGCTCTACTGGAATTCCGATTCCACCCGCATGCCGGCCGCAATGCACTCATTTTATCTGCGCAACATGTACCAGAAGAACCGCCTGATCGAACCCGGCGGCCTGACGCTCGATAACACCAGCGTCGATCTACGGCGCATCACCATCCCGGTCTATTTCCTGTCCTGCCGCGAGGATCACATCGCACCCTGGGCCAGCACCTACCAGGCCACCCAGGTGATGGCCGGCCCCAAGCGCTTCGTGCTGGCCGCTTCGGGTCATATCGCGGGGGTCGTCAACCCGCCCGGCAGCGGCAAATACAATCATTTCGTCAACGACGCCCTGCCCGCAGCCGCGGCGGAGTGGATGGACGGTGCCACCGAGGTTGCCGGGTCCTGGTGGCCTGATTGGCAGCGCTGGCTCGCCCCGCGTGAAAAAACCCGGGTTGCCGCTCGCATCCCCGGCAGCGGCAAGCTGCACGCCCTCGCCGATGCGCCCGGCGAATACGTCAGGGTCCGCGCTGCTTGAAACCCGGGCGGCCGCCCGCCGGCATCGCCATGGTGCTGCCGGCGAGCGAGGGATTCGCGCCGGACCGTGCCGGCGCCATCGCCCTGGTCGTCCAGCGCCTGGCCCATGCCGCCGGCGCGTGCGTCATCGGCCGGGCCGAACCCGCCGTCTTTCCCGGCATCGACTATCGACCAGCGCACGGTCGGCCGCCACTGATCTATGGCATGAACGTCCTACGCCACCTGCTCGCCCTCCAGCCCGCCAGCATCGAAATCCACCAGCAGCCCCGCCTCGCCGTAACGATCGCGCGCCTGATGCCCCGCTCGCGCGTGATGCTGTTCATCCATAACGACCCACTGACCATGCGCGGGCTGAAGCGCGCCGCACAGCGCGCCCACATCATGACGCGTCTGCACCGGGTCATCTGCGTCTCGACCTATCTTGCCGAGCGCTTCGGCACGTCGTTGCCGCCCGCCACGCGCGTCAGCCCCACGCACCGCCCGATCGCGCTGCCCAACCCGCTGACCCTTGCCGAACTACCGCCACAGACAGCCCCGCGCAGCCGCACCATCCTGTTCGCCGGCCGCATCGTCGAGCCCAAGGGCATCGCCGATTTCATCACCGCCTGCGCGAGTGCCCTGCCCCATCTGCCAGGCTGGCAAGCGACCATCATCGGCGGCGACCGGTTCGGCCCGAACAGCGCCGAAACCCCCTATGTCGCCGCCATGCGCGCCGCCGCCAAGGCTGCCGGCATCGGCTTCACCGGCTATCGTCCCCACGCCGACGTGCTCGCCGCCATGGCCGCGGCCGCCATCGTCGTCGTGCCGTCGCGCTGGCCGGAACCGTTCGGCCTGACCGCCCTCGAAGCGCTGGCCAGCGGTGCGGCGCTGATCGCAACGAACACCGGCGGCCTGCCGGAGGTTACCGGCGATGCCGCCATCCTGATCGACCCGGGCGACGCCGCTGCCCTCGCCGCGGCCATCACAGCCCTCGCCACCGATGATCATGCCCGCGAAATGCGCGCCGCCGCCGGCATCGCCCGCGCCCGCGCCTTCGACACGCCGGTCATCGCCGCCCGCTTGCAGACATTGCGTGGCGAAAAAACGTCGCTATGACCGCGGCATGACCGCCAAGCGCATCGCCCGCCTCGCCGCCCTGCTGCTGCCGTTCTGCCTGCTCTATGCGCGCGCCGGCGCCGAACTCACGATCGGGCTGATCGACCTCGCCTTCCTCACCCACAGCCTCCGCAGCCGCGATTTCGCCTGGGCACGCCGGCCCTGGTTCGTCATCGCCCTGCTCTGGTGGGCCGCCGAAATCCTCGCCTCCACCCCCATCGCCGCACTCGGCCTCGGGCCCGCCGGCTGGAAATCGCTGTCCCAGGCGATCGTGCTGATCCGCCTGCTGCTCCTGCCCGCCGGCCTCGCCTGGGCGCTCGATACCCCGGCGGCCCGCACCCGCTTCTGGCTCGCAATCGCCATCGCGGAGGGCTGGATCCTGCTGCAATGCTGGCAACAGGCGATCATCGGCGTCAACATCTTCGGCGACCATCGTTGGCCGGATGGTGCCCTGACCGGCCCGTTCTGGGCACCGCGCGCCGGGCCGCCCTATACCCATCTGCTGTTCCTGGTCGCGCTGCCGATCATCGCGGCGCTCATCGCCCGACGCGGCATCGCCCCGAAATGCGCCGCCGCCGGGATCGGCATCATCGGCTTTGCCACCGCCCTCATCATCGGTCAGCGCATGCCCTTTCTGCTCGCCGGCCTCGGCCTCGCGGTCACAGCGCTCGCCTTCCGCCCGGTGCGCCTGCCGGCCATCGCACTCGGCATTCTCGTCCTGCTCGCCATCCCGGCGCTGAAACTCGTCTCCCCGCCCAGTTTCGACAAGCTGGTGCTCGAAACCACGCATCAGGTGCAGCATTTCGCCCTCAGCCCCTACGGCGAGCTCTACACCCGCGCCACCGTCATGATCGAACGATCCCCCTGGCACGGCTACGGGTTCAACGGCTTCCTGTATTTCTGCCCGCAATCCAGGTTCGATGCCGGTCTACCCGCGCTCGGCATCGGCCCAACCGACCTCGCCCGCGGTGCCTGCAACATCCACCCGCATAATTTCTACCTCCAGGCCGCCATAGAAGCCGGCATCGGCGGGCTGCTGCTGTTCGCCGCCCTCAACCTCGCCTGGCTGATCGAACTCGGCCGCGGCATCCTGCGCCAACCCATGAAACTCGGCGCCTTCATCGGCGTGCTCACCTACGCCTGGCCGCTCGCCTCCACCGATAATTTCGCAGTCCTGCCGATGGCCGGATGGCTGTTCGTCATGCTCGGTTTCGGCCTCGCGCTGCCCCAATCTGGCCCCGCCGAGCCGGAGCGCCTATATACCGGCCAATCACGTCAACCCGCCATGACAGGATCATACCATGACTGACCTCGTCCCGGTCACCGTCCTCACCGGCTTTCTCGGCGCCGGCAAGACCACCTTGCTCAACCGCATCCTCACCGAAAACCACGGCAAGCGCTACGCCGTCGTGATCAACGAGTTCGGTGAACGCGGCGTCGACAACGACCTCGTGGTCGATACCGACGAGGAAGTGTTCGAAATGAACAATGGCTGCATCTGCTGCACCGTGCGCGGCGACCTCATCCGCATCATCGGCGGGCTGATGAAGCGGCGCGGTCGGTTCGACGGCATCATCGTCGAGACCACCGGCCTCGCCAACCCCGCCCCGGTCGCCCAGACCTTCTTCGTCGATGAAGACGTCAAGGCCAAAACCCGGCTCGATGCCATCGTCACCGTGGTCGACGCCAAAAACCTGCCCGCCCGGCTCGCCGACAGCCCCGAAGCGACCGAACAGATCGCCTTCGCCGACGTCATCGTGCTCAACAAGCTCGACCTCGTGACACCGGACGAACTCGCCGCCGTCGAAGCCCGCATCCGCACCATCAACCGCTATGCCGAGATCCACCACGCCACCAAATCGGATGTTCCGGCCGACAAACTGCTCGGCATCAACGCCTTCAGCCTCGACCGCGTGCTGGAATCCGTCCCCGATTTCCTCGAGGACGATGCCCACACCCATGACGAACACATGACCAGCATCAGCCTCGCCACCAAAACCCCGCTCGATGCCGAAAAATTCAACGCCTGGATCGGCGGCGTCCTCGCCACCCAGGGCCAGGACATCCTGCGCACCAAGGGTATTCTCGATTTCGCCGGCGAAGACCGCCGCTTCGCCTTCCAGGCCGTGCACATGATGGCCGATGGCGATTACATCCGCCCCTGGAAACAAGGCGAGGACCGCGAAAGCCGCATCGTCTTCATCGGCCGCGACCTCAATCGGCCGCAGTTGCGGCGCGGGTTTGAGAGCTGCGTCGCGGCATGAGCGAGGGACAGGAAGGAAAGACTTCTTTTTTTGAAAAAAAAAGAAGCAAAAAAACTTCCGTCCTTAAGACTGTGCCAGTGAAACCGCCCGTGACCAAAACGAATAAAAGTTTTTTGCTTCTTTTTTACAAAAAAGAAGCCCTTCCCCTCCCTTCGACTGGCCTATCAATATGAGCAACACCATCTCCAGCCCCAACGATCTCCTGGAAAAACGCGGCACCACCCGCGATGCGGATGCCTTCGTCACCGCCGCCTGCTTCAACCGCGCCAGCACCCATTTCGCCGCAAGCCTGGGGGATGGCCGCGTCGCCATCCACGCCATCGCCGCCGCCAATTGGCACGAACACGAATTGCACGACGGTGCCGTGCTCACCATCGCGCCGGACATCGATGCCACCGGCTTCCTCACCGGCGGCGATGACGGGCATCTCCGCCGGATCGACGCCGCCAGCATCACGCCGGTCGCCGCTTACGGCATGAAATGGGTCGAACACGTCGCGTCCATCCCCGACCGCAAAGCCCCGATTCGCGCGGCCGCGGTCGGGCGCAACATCATGCTGCTCGATGACAAAGGCGCCCTGCTGCGCAGCCTCGCCCATCCGTCGACCGTCTCTGGCATCGCCATCGATGCCAAATTCCGCCGCATCGCCGCCTCGCACTACAACGGCGCCTCGCTCTGGTTCGTCCGCTCGGAAAACGCCAAGCCGCATGTGCTGGAATGGAAAGGTAGCCACATCGGCGTCGCCCTCCACCCGGACCTCAGCGCGATCACCACCGCGATGCAGGAAAACGCCCTACACGGCTGGAAATTGCCGGACGGTCAGCACATGCGCATGAGCGGCTACCCCAGCAAACCGGAATCCCTCGGCTTCACCAGATCGGGCAAATGGCTCGCCAGCGCCGGCGCCGAAGCCATCATCCTCTGGCCCTTCTTCGGCGGCGGCCCGATGGGCAAAGCCCCGCTCGAACTCGCAGCCTCGGACAGTATCGTCAAACGCATCGCCTGCCACCCGCAGACCGAGGTCGTCGCCGGCGGCTACGCGGATGGCACGGTCCTGGTCGTCGATATCGCGCGCGAACGCGTCCTCCCGGTCGCCGCCCCCGGCCACGGCCCGATCTCCGCCCTCGCCTGGAGCCCGGACGGCAGCCGCCTCGGCTTCGGCACCGAAACCGGGTTTCTCGCCGTCATCGATTTCTCAGCGACCCGATAACCGAACCATCGACCAGCCGATCACACTTCGCACCGCCCGCTCGTCGGATCATCAAACCCGCCGCGCAGCTACCGCGCGACCGCGCCCATCAGCACCAGATCATCCCGGTGCACGATCTCGTCGCGCCCGCGCCAGCCCAGCAGCGCCTCGATATCGTCGGTTTGGTGCCGCGCGATCAACCGCGCATCCGCCGCCGAATACGCCGCCAACCCACGCGCCAGGGCGACATTGTCGGGTGCCAGAATCTCCACCGCATCGCCGCGCTCGAATTCACCCGCAACCGTCACCACGCCAGCCGGCAACAACGACGATCCCCGCATAATCGCCCGCGCCGCACCGGCATCCACATGCAGCCGGCCCATCGGCGCCAGCGATCCCGCGATCCAGCGTTTGCGCGCCGAACGCCCGCCCGGCTGCGCCAAAAACCAGGTACACCGTGCCCCCGCCTGCAACGCGGCCAACGGATGCGCCACATGCCCCAGCGCCACCGCCATCGCGCACCCAGCCTGTGTCGCGATCCGCGCCGCCACCAGCTTCGTGCGCATCCCGCCCGATGAAAATCCTGGCGGCGGCGCGCCGCCCATCGCCTCGATCTCGGGCGTCAGCGCCTCGATCACCGGCAGATGCCGCGCCGCCGGATCACGCTTCGGATCGGCGGTATAGAGCCCGTCGATGTCGGACAACAGCACAAGCTGATCCGCCTCGACCATCTCGGCCACACGCCCGGCCAGCCGGTCGTTGTCACCGAAGCGGATCTCGCCGGTCGCCACCGAATCATTCTCGTTGATCACGGGCACCGCACCCAAATCCAGCAGCGTCCGCAGCGTCGCCCGCGCGTTCAAGTACCGCCGACGATCCTCAGTATCGTCCATCGTCAGCAACAACTGCGCCGCCACCAGCCCATGCGCCGAGAGCGCCTCGCTCCACGCCTGCGCGAGGCGGATCTGCCCGACCGCCGCGGCCGCCTGCTTCTCTTCCAGCCGCAACCGTGGCTGCAGCAACCCCAACTGCCGCCGCGCCAGCGCGATCGCGCCGGATGAAACCACGATCACGCGCACCCCACGCGCCCGCAACGCAGCAATATCCGCCGCCATGCCGTGCAACCAGCCCGTCCGTGGCAAAGCCGCCGCCGGATCGACGATCAACGCCGAGCCGATCTTGACCACCAGCAGTTTCGCCTCGGTCAGGCTCGGCGCCGCCCGGCTCATTTACGGTTCTCGAGCACCATATCGAACACCGCGCGCAACACCTCATCGACGCCCATCTGCGCCGCGGCCGACATGACCATCACCGGCGCGCCGGAGGCCTTGGCCAGCGCCGCCTTGCGCGATGAAATCTCGCGCGGGCTCATCGCGTCCATCTTGTTCAGCACGATCAATTCCGGCTTGGCGTTCAAACCGCCGCCATACGCATCCAGTTCACCGCGAATGGTCCGCCAGGCGTCCACCACATGGCCAGCCGCCCCATCGATCAGATGAATCAGCGCCGCACACCGTTCGACATGTCCTAAAAACCGGTCCCCCAACCCCGCACCATCATGCGCACCCTCGATCAGGCCAGGAATATCCGCGAGCACGAATTCCTCGGTCATGGAAAGCCGCACGACCCCCAGTTGCGGGTGCAGCGTGGTGAACGGATAATCCGCAATCTTCGGCCGCGCCGCAGAGGCCGCCGCCAGAAACGTCGATTTCCCGGCATTCGGCAACCCGACCAGCCCGGCATCGGCGATCAGTTTCAGCCGCAGCCAGACCCAGCGCTCCTCGCCCGGCCAGCCCGGATCAGCCCGGCGCGGCGCCCGGTTGGTCGATGTCTTGAACATCGCATTACCATGCCCGCCATCGCCACCGCGCAGAAACACGATGCGCATGCCCGGCTTGTCCAGATCAGCCAGCAACGTCTCGCGGTCATCATCGAAAATCTGCGTGCCGATCGGCACCTTGATCAGCATGGTCGGCGCGGCAGCCCCGGTGCAGTCGCGCCCCGCGCCGTTGCCGCCCTTGCGCGCCCGGAAATGCTGCGTGTAGCGAAAATCGAGCAGCGTGTTCAGATTCTCGACCGCCTCGAACACAATGTCGCCACCGCGCCCGCCGTTGCCGCCATCCGGTCCGCCGAACTCGATATATTTCTCCCGCCGGAACGCAACGACGCCGTTGCCGCCATCGCCCGAGCGCAGATAAATCTTGGCCTGATCCAGAAACTTCATAACAATTCACACACGAAAAAGGCCGGCGCGAGCCGACCTTCCCCGAACCCAAAAGGAGGTCGGCTTATTCGGCCGCGATCGCCAGCGGTTCCACCGAAACGGAAACCCGGCCTTCGGCGCGGTGCGCAAACTTCACGCGGCCATCGACCAGCGCGAAAATCGTATGGTCGCGCCCGAGCCCGACATTGGTACCCGGCTTCACCTTGGTACCGCGCTGACGGATGATGATATTGCCGGCAACCACCTGCTCATCACCAAACTTCTTCACGCCCAGACGACGCCCGGCCGAGTCGCGGCCATTGCGTGACGAACCACCGGCTTTTTTATGTGCCATCGAAAACTCCTCTGATCAGGCCGCGTTGATGCCGGAAACCCGCAGCACGGTCACCTGCTGGCGATGACCGTTCTTGCGGCGGCTGTTCTGCCGGCGGCGCTTCTTGAAAATAATGACCTTGTCCAACCGGTCCTGCGCGATCACGGTCGCGGTCACGGTCGCACCCTCGACGATCGGCTTGCCCAGCGTCACGCCCGCTTCGCCGCCCAGGGCGAGCACATCGGTGAAGGTCACCGTGCTGCCGGCCTCGGCTTCGAGCTTCTCAACCTTCAACACGGCGTCCGGCACGACGCGATATTGTTTTCCGCCGGTGCGGATCACTGCGAACATCGATAAGGTCCAATTCTAGCTACAAGCCACGAGGGCAGACACAAGGAAAACAGGATAGCGAAGAGTCAAAAAAAGGGAGACGCGCGAAACCTTTCGGTATCGCGGCATTCCCGGCGTTATAGCCACAAGTGCGGAACTGTCAATCAAACACCGCGAAAACCGTGGCAAACCCCAGCCAACGCCGCAAAATGCGAAACCCGCCCTGCCCTCAGCTCGCCCGCGCAAGTGCTACGACCGGATGAACCGCCCCATGCGCATCGCCGAGTCGCGGCGATCAGTCGCGGCGCGCCGTGATCAAATGCACCGTCGCCCGCAGCCGCGCGTTGCGGTCCGCGTAGTCGGGCAACGCCGCGCGAAACGCCGCGAGCAGTTCGGCCCGCGTCGCCGCATCCGCCTGTTTCTCATCCAGCAGCGCGCCGGCCGGTCCCATCATGGTCGCGACCTGCGCCTCGTCATCGAGCGATTTGCCGATCAGCGTCACCGGTTCGGCCCGCACCGCGACCTCGGCGAATCCGGCCCCGCTCAGAATCTCCGTCACATAGGCCGGATCATCGAACGCCAGCGGCCCCGGCGCGTGCGGTGCGCGCGGCTTCGGTGGCCCGAGCCGCTCGATCGCGAGGCGCAGCGGTACCGACCAGTGCAGATTATCGGCAATCGGCGCCCAGGCGACACAGACCAGCCGCGCCCCCGGCCGCAACGCCCGATACAAATTGCCGAACGCCGCCAGCGGGTCCTCGAAAAACATGATCCCGAACCGCGACGTCAGCAGATCGAACACGCCTTCGAACCGCGCGGTCGCCGCATCTGCTTCGATCAGCGTCACGTTGCGCTGCGCCGCCAGCGCCATCCGCGCGACATCCAGCATCGGGCGCGACACGTCCACCGCCGTCACATGGCCCGACGAACCGACCGCATAGGCCAGCCGCGCGGTGGTCGTGCCGGTACCGCAGCCGATCTCGAGCACACGCTCGCCCGCGCGCGGCCGCGCGCGCGCCAGCAGCATATCCTCGATGCCGGCCAACCGCGCCTCCATCGCCCCCTGGATGCGCACCCATTTCGGGCCCGCCACCTCGTTCCAGTAGGCGATCTGCCGTGCGTTGGCGGTCACGCCGCTTGCGCGGCTCGGTTTGCGGCCTTGCGTTGCGGTACGAATTTCAGCGCAAGGCGCACGAGTGCGGGAAACGTGGTCGGCCGCAGCAGCCGTGAATCATACCCAGAAAACCGCCGGTCGTTCTCTTCCAGGCAAATCCGCATCAGGTCGAACACCTTGATGTCCTCGCTGCTGACCGCCTTCGACCCATTGACCGTGAAATTATTATCCTGCGGCTTGCCCGTCTTCTTGCCCTCGGGGCCGTCATCGATGCCGCGCGCAATGCCAATCCGCTCCCAGCCCAGGAACGCATACACCGCCGCCACCCGCAGCTCGAACCAGATCCGCTTATGGATCGGCAGATTGGCTCGGTGCCACGCCACCCAATTGGCGAACAGCAGAATATGCCGGCACTCCTCCTGGATCACCGGTTCGAACGTCTCGACCAGCTCGGCTGGGAAAAACCCCGAACGCTTGGCGAGTTCGAACAACCCGAACGCGAAGAAACTATCGATGCACTCGGAATAACCGGTCACCATGTACGCCCATTCCGGATCGCGCGGCTCGACATAGGGCGGCTCAGGCTCCAACGGAATCCCGTAAACCTCGACCAGCTTGGACAGCACCTCCTTGTGGCGGTTCTCCTCCCAGCCGTTCAGCTCGATCGTCTTGCCCATATCGGGGTCGATCGCCATCAACTGCCGCGCATAGGCCGCCATCCGCAGCCGCGCCTTGCCCTCGGTCTGCACCGCGATATCCCAGATCGGCAGCGACGTGATCTTGTCCTGCGTCTCCTGATCCAGCTTCGGCCAGGCGAGCACCGAGGGCTTGTAGGGGTTGAACGTCTCGTGAAACATCATGCACATGGCACGCTTATGCGCCTCCGACCCCGGTTTGATCGGCCCGCGCTCCTTGCTGGTCCAATACCGCGCGGTCTGGTCGGCAGCATCGACCGTGCGCGGATCGATCCGCGATAGATCGGGCATCGAAAGATCAGGAGTCGTGACACTCATCGGATAGTTGTCCTTGTTGGTCGATCGTTTGGTCTGAGCATGAGTCTAGGCTGATGTGCCGGATGTTCAAGCCGGGCATCGGGCGAACGGCAGGGGAGGAAAGTCTTCTTTTTTTGTGAACAAAAAAGAAGCAAAAAAACTTCACTCGTTTGGGCCCGCGCCGGTTCCAACGCCCGTGCCCCGAGTCAAAAAGTTTTTTGCTTCTTTTTTTCAAAAAAGAAGTCTTTCCTTTATCTGGCTCCCTTCCCCCAATTCCAGCAACCCATGCTACACCCACTTCATGAGCACCCTCGCCGAACACGCCGACCACGGTCTGATCAAATCCCTCGATATTCCCGGCAACCCGGATGGTCCGCTCGCCGGGATCGACGTGGTGGTCAAGGATCTGTTCGATATCGCGGGCGAAGTCACCGCGTTCGGCAATCCGGACTGGGGCCAGCGCCACGGCAAGGCGCTCGCCCATGCCTGGATCGTGCAGCGCCTGCTCGATGCCGGCGCCCATATCACCGGCAAGACGACAACCGTCGAACTCGCCTTCGGCATGGAAGGCCGCAACATCCATTACGGCACGCCGATCAACCCGGCCGTGCCCGATCGTCTCCCCGGCGGCTCCTCCTGCGGTTCGGTCGCGATGGTCGCGGGCCACCGCGCCACGGTCGGCATTGGCTCGGATACCGGCGGCTCGGTGCGCATCCCCGCCAGCTACTGCGGCCTGTACGGCCTGCGTCCCACCCATGGCATCATCAGCCTCGCCGGCGCCGCCGCCCTCGCGCCGAGTTTCGACACGCCCGGCTGGTTCGCGCGCGATGCCGCAACCATGCTCAAAATCGGCGAGGCGCTGCTACCGCCGGCAAGACCGCTCTCCACTGTGTTCCTAAAAGTCGGCCCCGCCTTCGCCAACGCGGATCCGGCGGTCAGCGCGGCGCTCGAAGCAATCATCGAACAACTCGGCCCGATGCCGGTGATCGATCCTGCACCCGAAGGGCTCGACATCATCCTCGCCGCCCAGCGCGCGGTGCGCGACCGCGAAACCTGGGCAACGCTGGGCGGCTTCATCGAAACCAATCCGACGCTCGACCCCGTTATCGCCGGCCGGTTCGCTGCCACCAAGGCCGCGACCGCCGCCGGCGCGGAAGCCGGGCTGCTGGTCCGCCGCAGCTTCACCGCCCGCATGCTCGCCTTGCTGGACGGCGGTGCGATCCTGGTGCTGCCCACCTCGCCCTGCCCTGCGCCAATGCGCGATGCCGATCAGCCGAGCCTTGAGATCGTCCGCAACCGCACCATCAGGGTCGGCATCATCGCCGCCTTCCCCGGCTTGCCGGAACTGACCATTCCGGTCGCCCGCGTCGATGGCGCACCGGTCGGCCTGTCGTTCATCGCCGGTCCTGGCCGCGATCTAGCCCTACTCGAGCTGGCGGCCGACCTTAATCTCGCCTGAGGCCGATTTGTCGGCCTATCTTAATCAGATGCGAGGCTGAACCGGCGGGTCTCACCGAAATCGAGCGTCGTGAACCGCTCGTCCGCCAACCCCGCCGCCGCCCGCGCCGCCGCCAGATCGATCAACGGCGCGTCGATCGCCTCGTCGGTCAGTTGAAACGTGCCGAAATGCATCCCCACCGCCTGGCGGGCTTGCAGATCATGAAACGCCGTCACCGCATCAGCCGGATTCATGTGCACATTGCCCATGAACCAGCGCGGCTCATAGGCGCCGATCGGCAACAGTGCTACATCCGGGGGACCCAGCCGCGCGCGGATCGTTCGGAAATAACCGGTATAACCGCTATCCCCAGCGACATAGAGCTTCGCCCCGCGGTGATCGAGAAAAAACCCGCCCCATAGCGTCATGTTCCGATCGCGCAGGGTGCGCGCCGCGAAATGCCGCGCCGGCGTCAGCGTGATCACCGTGTCCCGCAGCGTCGCATTCTGCCACCAGTCCAGTTCGGTGACCGGGCCGAGCCCTTTGCCCTCCAGCCACGCCTTGTTGCCGAGCGGTGCGAAAATCGGCGTCGCGCCAAACCGCCGCCGCAACGCGCGAAGCGCCGGGATATCGCAATGATCGTAATGATTATGCGATAACAAAATACCATCCGGCTTCGGCAGCGCCGCCATCGCCTGCCCCGGTGCGCGCACCCGGCTCGGCCCGGCGAACGAAACCGGCGAACAACGCCGCGAAAACACCGGATCGCTCAGCAGCGTCACCCCATCGAGCCGCAGCATGAAGCTGGAGTGGCCGATGAAGGTCAGGTCCAGCGCGCCCGGCCCGACCGCCCCGCCAGGCGGCGGATACGCCATATTCGGCACATGCTCGGGCCATTTCGCGCGCCCCTCGCGCCGCGTCACCCAGCGCAGCACCGGGAATCGCCCGCTCGGCCGACCGATCGTCCCCTCAGGCGGCCGCCGCACCACACCCTCAGGGTTGAAAAACAATCTACCGTCGAAATGGTCGGACACCGGATACGCCAAGGCTCACCCGAACGCTGCGTTGGAGGCACCGCCGTCGAGCAGCAGATTCTGCCCGACGATGAAGCCCGATTGCGCGGCGCATAAAAACGCGCAGGCGTCGCCAAACTCCTCCGGCGTGCCCACCCGCCCGGCCGGATTCGCCTTGGCCCGCAACGCGAGCTCCTCCTCGGCGCTGCGCCCGGCCGCCTTCGCTGCCGTCGCGGCATTGTCGCGCAGCCGATCGGTCAGAAACGGCCCCGGCAGGATATTGTTGATCGTAACATTATGCCGCGCCACCTGCCGCGCCAACCCCGCGACAAACCCGGTCAGCCCGGCCCGCGCGCCGTTCGATAACCCCAGCATCGGAATCGGCGCCTTGACGGCCGCCGAGGTAATATTCACCACCCGGCCGAATTTGCGCGCGATCATGCCATCGATCGTCGCGCGGATCAGCGCAATCGGCGTCAGCATGTTCGCCTGCAACGCCGCCTGCCAGTCGGCATCGCTGAAATTGCGAAAATCCCCGGCTGGCGGCCCGCCGGCGTTGGTGATCAGAATATCCGGCGCCGGGCACAATCCGAGCGCCACCGCCCGTCCCGCCTCAGTCGTGATATCGCCCACCGCCATCGCGACCTTCACCCCGGTGGTCGCGGCGATCATCGCCGCGGTCTCGGCCAGCGCCGCCTCGCCGCGCGCCGTGATCACCAGATCGACCCCCTCGCGCGCCAGCGCCAGCGCGGTTGCCCGGCCCAGCCCCTTGCTCGCCGCGCACACGATCGCCCGCTTGCCGCGCAATCCTAAATCCATCGTCCGTCGCCTCCTTGTCCACGCCTCGTCCTACCAGTAGAGCGGATCGGAAGCCGCCCGTCCATGCGCGGCAAGGAAACCCGATGTCCACACGCGCGCTCGACGGCCTGAAAATCATCGATCTCACCCGCGTCCTCGGCGGCCCCTATTGCACCATGATCCTCGCCGATCACGGGGCCGATGTCATCAAGATCGAACCCCCCCAGGGCGACGAGGTGCGCGACTGGGGCCCACCCTTCCTGGCGCGTGACGACGGGACGCGCGATGCCAGTTACTACCTCGGCGCCAACCGCAACAAACGCGCCATGAGCCTCGATCTCGCGCGCGCCGAAGGCCGAGCGGTCCTGCTTCGCCTGCTCGAAACCGCCGACGCGCTGGTGGAAAACTTCAAACCCGGCAGTCTCGAAAAATGGGGCATCGGCTACGACACGCTGAGCGCCCGATTCCCCCGCCTGATCCATTGCCGCATCTCTGGCTTCGGCGCCGATGGCCCGCTCGGCGGCCTGCCCGGCTACGATGCCGTCGTCCAAGCCATGACCGGGCTGATGACCATCAACGGCGATCCCGCCCACGGCCCGGTCCGCATGGGCACGCCCATCGTCGATCTCGGCACCGGCCTCTACGCCGCGCTCGGCATCATGATGGCGATCCACGAACGCGGAACATCCGGCCGCGGCCAGTTCATCGACATGACCCTGCACGACACCGCACTCGCCCTGCTCCACCCGGCCGGCGCCAACTACCTGCTCGCCGGCAAACGCCCCGCCGCCACCGGCAACGCCCACCCCAACATCGCGCCCTACGAAACCTTCCCCACCGCCACCTGCGATATTTTCATCGCCGGCGGCAACGACGGCCAGTTTCGCAAACTCTGCGCCATCCTCGCCCGGCCGGACATCGCCGCCAACCCCGCGTTCGTCACCAATTCCGATCGCCTGGCCAACCGCCCCGCACTAAAAGCCGCCCTCACCGCAGCCCTCGCCGGCCACGACGGCGCGGCCCTCGCCATCACCCTGATCGAAGCCGGCGTCCCCGCCGGTGCGGTCCAACCGGTCGATGTCGCGCTGAACGCGGCCCACGCGCATCACCGCGCCATGATCGCCGAGCTCGACGGCATCAAAACGCTCGGCACCCCGATCAAATTCTCCCGCACCCCGGGCGGCCCGCGCACCGCGCCGCCGGCGTTCGCCCAACACCAATCCGAAATCCTCACCGAACACGGCTTCACCGCAGCCGATATCGCCGCCCTCGAACAGGACCAGATCATCCGCCCGCGCCGCCGCTGACGCGGCAAGCAACGGACAATATCGAAGCCAGCCGGGCCAGGGGACGCCAGCCCCCCGGCCCGCCTGCCTCACGCCGCCGTCAGCAGCGCCTTGACCCGATCCGACCGGAACGGAATCTCGCGCAACCGCACGCCGGTCGCATCGAACACCGCATTGCTGATCACCGCCGCGGTCGGGCAAGTCGAAGGCTCACCCCCGCCATACGCCGGATATTTGTCACCCGGATTGACCAGGACGATATCGATCCGGTCCGGAATCTCCTCGAACCGCAAAATCGGATACCCGACCCAATCCAGGCTCGTCACCCGCGCGGTGCTGAACGTAACCTCCTCATGCAGGCTACGGCTGATCGACTGGATCACGTTCCCCTCGATCTGGTTGCGCAACCCATCCGGATTGATCACCAACCCGCAATCATGCGCCACCACCACCCGCGTCACACGAATGTCGCCGGTGGTCCGATCCACCGTGACATCCGCAATCGTCGCCACCCGCGTATCATCGCGATTGGCCCAGGCGATGCCCCGCCCATGCGCCAGCTTGCCCTGGTCGGTGCCCTTGCCCGCCCGCGTCGGCCGCTGCTCCCAGCCATAAGCCTGCGCCGCCGCCTTCAGCACACCGATCGCCCGCTCGTCCTTGAGGTATTTCAACCGCAATGCCAGCGGGTCCTGCCCGGCTGAGGCCGCCAACTCATCGATGAACGCCTCCATCGCATAGGTCGTCTCGAACTGCGCCGGCGAGCGCAACCACGAGGTCCGCAACGCCACCCGCCCCTCGCCATGGCTGGTCACATCCGCGTTGGGAAACTGATACGCATAGGTGATCGCCGGCAACCCCAGCCCGACCGACCCGCCGACGTTGGGCTGGTTGATCAACTGCGCCGCCACCAGCGTGGTATCCAGAAACGTCGGGATCCACATATGATGCCGCCACGCGGTCACATTGCCGTGCTCATCGATCGCGCCGGCCAGATCCTGCGCAATCGGTGGTCCCTTCGGCTCCCAGCCATGCTCGTCCCAGCGCATCCACTGCACCCGCACCGGCTTGCCCACCGCCTGCGACATCAGCGCCGCATCGGCAACCACCTGGTCCAACCCATTGCGCCCGTAGGCGCCCGATGCCTCGAACCAATGCACATCCACCCGGTCCACCGGCACGCCCAGCAGCGTCGCCATCACCTGCCGGTCGGTATGCGGCATCTGCGTGCCGGACCAGAACGTCGCCCGGTCCTTTCCCACGTCCGCAATCGCGCAGGACGGCCCGATCGAACCATGCATCTGAAACGGCGTCCGATACGTCGCCTTGACCACCTTCGCCGCCCCATGCAGCGCCACATCGACCGACCCGGTCTCGTTCACCGTGGTATTGGTGCCGGACGTATCGCGCACCGTCTGCCAGATATGATCCTGCGCCGGCAACCCGTTCCAGTCGGACCATTTGGCGCCATACGCCGTCGGTCCCTTCGGCTTCAGCACCGAACCAAGCTTCGCCGCCGCCTGTATCGCACCCCATTCGGTCGTCGCGACCACGCCCAGAAAATTCTCCCGCCGTACCACCTGCACGAAACCGGGAATCTCCTGCAACCCCGTCTCATCCACGCTCAGCAGCTTCGCCTGCACCCCGAACGGCCGCACCACGCGCCCGTGCAGCATCCCCGGCACTTTCACGTCCTGGATATAGGTGAACGCCCCCGTGATCTTGCCCGGAATATCCTTGCGGACCACCGAGGTGCCGACCACGGTATAATCCTTTGGATTCTTCAGCTTCGCCTGCGGCGCCACCTTCATCGCAAAACTGGTGCCCGTCGCACCAATCGTCATATCCAGCCGCTTGCCCGCAACCAGCTTACCATAGGTTACCGTTCGCCCCGGCGCATTATTCACCGAAATCACGCCGTCCTTCACCCGCAATCGCTCGGCCGGCACCTTGAAATGTGTCGCCGCCAGATCGAGCAGCACCTGCCGCCCCGCCGCCGCCGCGTGGCGTATCTGCGGCCCGGCATAGCGTATCGTCCGGCTGCCATAGGTCGGCCCCTGATCGACCGTCTCCCACGTATTGCCCATCACCACGCTCAAGCGGTCGACCGGAAAATCCAGCTCCTCCGCCGCAATCTGCGCCAACGCGGTCTGCACGCCGGTCCCAACCTCGACCTTGCCGGTGAACAGCGTCGCCGTGTTGTCAGGATGCACCGCGAGCCAGGCCGAAAGCTTCGCCGCATCCGGCACACCGCCCAGTCTGGTCGCCGGCAACCCATCCGCGCGCGCCTCCGCCCCGCCAAACAGACTGAACGCCACCACCAGGCCGCCCGAAAGCCTGAACAACCCGCGCCGATCAATCCCGCGCCCCACCACCGGTGTCATCTCGTTCATGGCTTCGCTCCCGCACCTGCCGGCGCCATGCCCGCCGCACGCTCCACCGCCCGCACGATCCGCATATGCGTGCCACACCGGCACAAATTATTGTTCAACGCCTGCTTGATCTCGTCACGATTCGGCTTCGGATGGTGATCCAGAAACGCCTGCGCCGTCATGATCATCCCATTGATACAATAGCCGCACTGCGCCGCCTGCTCCTCAATGAACGCCGCCTGCAACGCATTCGGCTTGCCATCCACGCTCAGCCCCTCAAGCGTCAGAATCTTCTGCCCATGCGCCGCCGCCAATGGCGTCACGCAGGAATGCACCGCAACCCCATCCAAAATCACCGTGCACGCGCCACATTCGGAAAGCCCACAGCCGAACTTCGGCCCGTGCAAACCCAGATTATCCCGCAACGCATACAACAACATGCTGTCCGGCTCCGCCCGAACTTCATGGTCAGCCCCGTTCACATTGATCTTCACAGCCTGCACCATCACAACCTCCCCTACATTCAATACGACAGCCTACATGACCAACCATCACCCGACGCCCCCTCACCGCCGCATGACATATATGCGCACCGACGGTGCAATTTGAGGATGGGCTGTGGGTGGTGGCCGGCGTGGGCAAGCAAGGCCAGGGGCTCTCCCTCCGGAGCCATTCCAGCGATGAAGAGCATCGCTGGAACCTTCGGCTCCTCCGCCCCTGGACCCCGTTAAAGGCCCCGCGGGCAAGATGCCCGCTCTGCCTCGGATTTTCCGTCGATCTGCCCTGGGTCGCCCTCCCCTTGCCTAAAACTAGCGGGTTCTAAGGGCTAAGCCCTTAGTGGGGGTCGAGGGGGCAAAGCCCCCCGCCTTGCTTGCTTCACGCCGATCACCCCGCATAATCCCACCCTCACAATGCCGCTTCGGCGCGCCGTACGGCGGCGAGCGGTGCCGCAGCGCGGCCGACGACGCGGCCGCCGATGACGGCGAGCCAATCGCCATCCGCGGGTGGCAGGGGGAGCAGCCGGATGAGTTTGGCGTCCCGATCGAGGGCGATGGCGCGGAACGTGCCGCGTTCGGTTTCCATTGGACCGTCCAAATGAATGACGCGGGCAATAGGGTTGCCCGCGTCATCAAGTCCAAGCCATTCGCGGGCGCGTTCGCCCGCTTTTGTCATGATGCTATCGCGGCCACGCACCCAGCGAAGCCGCATTCCGTCAGACCTGACCCTGTGGGCGGATCATCATGCACTCTTCGCCATGATTTCGTCGGCGATGTTGCGCGGCACCGGGTCGTAGTGATGGAACTGCATGGTGAACGAAGCGCGGCCCTTTGTCTGGCTGCGCAGGTTCGAGATGTAGCCGAACATTTCCTTCAACGGCACCTGGGCGCGGACGATGATGGTGGAGCCCGAGCTTTCCTGGTTCTGGATCATGCCGCGGCGGCGGTTCAAGTCGCCGACGACGTCGCCGACGTGATCCTGCGGCGTGGTGACTTCCACGTCCATGATCGGTTCCAGAATGATCGGGCTGGCCTTTTTCATGCCTTCGCGGAAGCAGGCCTTGGCGGCGATTTCGAACGCGAGAGCACTCGAATCGACGTCATGGTACTTGCCATCGACCAGCGTGTATTTGAAGTCCACGGTCGGGAAGCCGGCGAGCACGCCGGTGTCGGCCTGGACCTTGATGCCTTTTTCAACAGCCGGAATATACTCGCGTGGCACCGAACCGCCGACCACCTTGTTTTCGAACACGATGCCGCCGTTGCGCTCCATCGGCTCGAAAATGATCTTGACTTCGGCGTACTGGCCCGACCCACCGGACTGTTTCTTGTGGGTATAGATTTCGGTATGCGGCCGCGAAATGGTTTCACGATACGCCACCTGCGGCGCGCCGATATTGGCATCAACGCCATATTCCCGGCGCAGACGGTCGATGATGATTTCAAGATGCAACTCGCCCATGCCGGACAGAATGGTCTGGCCGGTCTCCTGATCGGTCTTCAACCGCAGCGAGGGATCTTCGCCGGCCAGTTTCTGCAGCGCGAGAGTCATTTTCTCGACCGCTTCCTTGGTCTTCGGCTCGACCGAAATGTCGATCACCGGCACCGGGAAGGCCATCCGCTCCAAAATCACCGGATCATCGGCCGAGGCCAGCGTATCTCCGGTGCCGGTGTCTTTCAGACCAACGAATGCCGCGATGTCGCCCGCGTGCACTTCCTTGATTTCCGCGCGCTTATCAGCGTGCATCTGGAACATGCGGCCGATGCGCTCCTTGTGATCCTTGGTGGTGTTCATCACCGAATCGCCGGATTTCAACGTGCCGGAATAGACGCGCACAAAGGTCAGCGTGCCGTACTTATCGTTGATGATCTTGAACGCGAGGCCGGAGAACGGCGCGTTCACATCCGCCTTGATCCGGCGCTGATGATCGCCTTCTTCCTCGCCTTCTTCAACCGCAACCTTGATGCCGGGCACATCGACCGGGCTCGGCAGATAATCAAGCACGGCATCAAGCAAAGGCTGCACACCCTTGTTTTTGAACGCTGTACCGCACAGCACGGGACGGAACGCGCCGGTGATGGTGCCGGTCTTGATCGCGCGCTTGAGGGTTTCGACCGAAACGTCGCCCTTCTCGAAATACTCTTCCATGCCCGCGTCGTCGACCGAGAGAGCGGTATCGAGCAGCACCTGGCGATGCTCCTTGGCCTGCTCCATCATCGCTTCGGGAATCGGCTCATCGTGGAATTTGGCACCCAGATCGCCGCCTTCCCAGATGATCGCCTTCATCTCGACCAGATCGACCACGCCGACGAAGCTGTCCTCGATACCGATCGGTAATTGCAGCGGCAGCGCAATGATATCGAGCTTTTCCTTCAGGGTCGCAAACGCCCGATAGAAATCGGCACCGGTGCGATCCAGCTTGTTGATGAAAATAATGCGCGGCACATTGTAACGGTCGGCCAGGCGCCAGTTCGTCTCGGACTGCGGCTGCACGCCGGCGACGCCCTCAATGATGAAAATCGCGCCATCAAGCACGCGCAGGCTGCGGTTCACTTCGATGTTGAAATCGATATGGCCGGGCGTGTCGATGATGTTGATGCGGTGGTCTTTCCACTCGCAGGTCACCGCGGCGGACGTAATGGTAATGCCGCGTTCACGCTCCTGATCCATATAATCGGTCGTGGTGTTGCCATCATGCACTTCGCCGATCTTATGCGACACACCGGTGTAGTGCAGAATGCGTTCGGTCGTGGTGGTTTTGCCGGCGTCGATATGCGCGGTAATGCCGATATTCCGGATCAGGTCGAGCGGGTTGCCGGCCATGAGAGTCTCCAAATTTTAGCTGATCAAGGTAAGTGACAGCGATTTCAACGAAAAGTCTTTTACAACAAGAAGCGGGCGCGATCACCGATGCGAAACGGCAATCCACCCGACCACGACCGGCTTTCGACCAATCCTACCACGATAATGCCGCTTCCGCCCGCATTTTGCAACCCGAACCGCCGGGTGGGGCGCGAAAGCCAAGGGAAGAAGGGTCTTCTTTTTTGTGAACAAAAAAGAAGCAAAAAAAACTTTGTTAATTTGTGCCCGTGTGTGTGAAAACGCCCGTAGCCCAGCCGAGCAAAAGTTTTCTGCTTCTTTTTTTCAAAAAAGAAGCGCTTTCTACCCTATCCCGGCTGGACAATCACCCCACCCCGCATCGGCGCCGCAACACCCGTGGTCCCCGGCACCGACAACGGCAAACCATGGAGCACCCGCACGGCGAGAAACCCAAAACACTGCGCCTCCAGCGCATCGCCATCCCATCCAACCGCCTCGACCGGTTGAACCGGCGTCGCGAATCGCGCCTGCAGCGCCGCCATGATCACCCGGTTATGCCGCCCGCCGCCGGTCACCAGAACCAATCGGGGCGGTTCGGGCATCGGCGCCGCGGCAACCGCCGCCGCGGTGAACGCGGCCAGCGTCGCTGCGCCATCGGCCACGCTCAGCCCTTCGGTCGCCTGGGCGATCAGGGCGGAAAAATGCAGCCGGTCCAATGATTTCGGCGCCGGGCGCGCAAAATACCCATCCGCCAGCAACCGCGCCAACCGCGCCGCGTTCACCCGCCCGGATGCCGCCAGCGTCCCATCGCGGTCGAACGCCGCACCGGTATGGCGGTGCACCCAATCATCGAGCGGCCCGTTGCCCGGCCCGGTATCGCAGGCGAGAATCGCGCCATCACTCCCCAAAAACGTGATATTGGCGACGCCGCCGATATTGACGATCAACAACGGTTTTTCGAGCCTCGCCGCCATCGCCGCATGAAACAGCGGCACCAGCGGCGCGCCTTCGCCGCCCGCCGCGACGTCGGCCGAGCGGAAATCAGACGCGACCGGCAGACGAATTTTGTGCGCCAACCGCGCCGCATCACCGATCTGCCAGGTTCGCCGCGACGGCGGATCATGCAAAATGGTCTGACCATGAAACCCGGCAATCTCCGCCCGGCACGCCAGCATCGCCACCGCCTCGGCATGCCGATCTGCGATCACGCGCGACAAGGCGACAATTTCAGGATCATCGAGCGCCAACCCCGGCGCCGCATCGAGCAACGCCCGCAACCGCAGGCGCAATGGTTCCTCGTACAACAAACAAGCCGTCTTGCCGGTCCGCACCACCGTTTCACCGTCGGTCTCGATCACGGCGGCATCGACACCATCGAGCGACGTCCCGCTCATTAACCCGATTGCAAGCATTCTATGCGACCATCTTCTTGACGAGATATGTTTACATGATTCCACGACAACTAGCTCGATAGCCAGTGATCGACATAAAGTCCCCCGCTGCAAAACTCATCAAGGGAAAATTGAGCCAAGCAGTTCCGGCTCGGGTCGCCCTCCCGTGGTTGCTGCTTATGACACTCACACCGTCCTGGCTTGCCTATTGTGAGGGAACGGTTCGAATTCTGCATTGGGCAATCGAGGCGGTCATTTTCCCTGGATCCATTGCGATAAAACGAATCCAAAACGATCTCATAGTGTTCTGGCCGGTCAGTCACCTCATACTTACCCACCATGCGGCCCAACTCTATGATCCCGTCTGGTTCTCCGCGTGGCGGACCACCAATCTCGCAACTGGCATTTCGTCCTACCTTCAATATCCATATCCGCCGCCGGCACTCTTTGTTCCACTGCTCATCGCACCGTTTAACTACCAGACGGCATTTCTGGTGTGGTCGTTCATTCTCCTTGTTCCCGGTATTCTGCTCCTGAAGTGTGGCCGTGTGCCTTGGCTGGTCATTGCTCTGGGTCTCGTCAATGCGGCCGGCATATATAGTATTTGGGTCGGTCAGTTCGGTATTCTGACCGGGGCGATGTTGATCACGGGGCTGTTGCTGATCGCGAAGTACCCGACACAGTCTGGCCTTCTGATGGGCGGATTGATTATCAAGCCGCAGGCTGGCCTGCTAGCTCCGATCGTGCTCCTTGCCAGAGGGCAATATCGCATTATCGCTGTTGCCGGTTCAACCGTTCTGGTCCTCAGTGCAGCGATAACCGGCCTGTGCGGCCCCGCAATATGGACCACCTATTTCACCCTCGGCCTACAACAGGCGCATCGTATTCTGGTTGCACCATTTCCCACCGTTTATGAAAATAGCGGCGTGTCCGTGTTTTGGATGATGCGCAGCTTCGGGTCGTCGGTTGCCACTGCCGGCTGCGTCCAATTGCTTAGCTCGACAGGTGCGGTTGCGGTCTGTTGGTCTGCGTGGCGTCGGCCGCAGACCGATCAAATTGCGCTCGTCGCCTTGACGGCTGCCCTTACTCTGCTCGTAACACCCTATGGCTACACCGATGACATGTGCGGCCTGGAAATCATGATCGGCTGGTTGGCTATACGACATCAAAGACTCGAGATCGCCGACGTCTTGATTTGGATGTGGCCGGCGCTCTGTCAGTTTGTGTCGATAAGCAGTCATATGGAACTCACCCCGCTGATCCTGCTCCTCGGCGCGATCCGTGCCTGGAGGCGATTGGACGGAATTGGCACAACCGCCCCCGCGTGCTACCCGGTCCCGCTCTGAAACGAGCGGATTTTCATCATGACCGACGGCAGCGATTTCCTGCGCGAGGCCGAAGCGCGCGGATTTATTTTCCAGTGCACCGATACGGACGGCCTGCGCGACGCCATGCGCGCGGCCCCGGTCGCGGGGTATATCGGCTTCGATTGCACGGCGGATGGCCTGCACGTCGGCAGTCTGGTCCAGATCATGTTGCTCCGCCTGCTCCAACGCCATGGACACAAACCGATCGCGCTGATGGGCGGCGGCACGTCGCGGATCGGCGATCCGTCCGGCCGCGACAGCGAGCGCCAGATGCTGACCGACGATGATATCGCCCGCAACATGGCCGGCATTCGCGCCAATCTGGAAGCCTTTATCAATTTCGGCACCGACGCGGGCGACGCGCTCCAGTTGAACAACGCCGATTGGCTTGAAAAACTTGGCTATATCGAAGTCCTGCGTGATGTCGGGCCGCATTTTTCGATCAATCGCATGATGACGATGGACAGCGTCAAAGCGCGGCTCGATCGCGAAGCACCGTTCAGCTTTCTCGAATTCAACTATGCCATCCTGCAAGGCTACGATTTCCGCGAACTCAACCGCCGCTACGGCGTCACCCTGCAAATGGGCGGCTCGGATCAATGGGGCAACATCGTCCAGGGCATGGAACTGGTGCGCCGGACGGATGGCAAAGCGACATTCGGCCTGACCACGCCTTTGATCGCCACCGCCTCCGGCGTCAAAATGGGCAAAACCGCCGCCGGTGCGGTCTGGCTGTCCGCTGAAAAACGCTCGCCGTTCGACTACTGGCAGTTCTGGCGCAACACCGAGGATGCCGATGTCGGCCGCTTCCTGCGCCTGTTCACCGACCTCCCGCTCGACGAAATCGCGCGCCTGGAATCCCTAGGCGGTGCCGAAATCAACGAGGCGAAAAAAATCCTCGCAACCGCAGCCACCAGCCTCTGCCACGGTGCCGATGCCGCCGCCGCCGCCGCCGAAACCGCCCGCCGCACCTTCGAAGCGGGCGAAGCCGCCGATGATCTGCCCGGCATCGACATCCCCCGCGCCGAACTCGGCGCCGGCGTGCCCGCCATCGTCCTGCTGGTCCGCGCCGGCCTCGCCACCAGCAACGGCGAAGCCCGCCGCCTGATCCGCGGCGGCGGCGCCCGCCTGAACGACGCCCCGATCACCGATGAAGCCCAGACCATCTCGCTCACCGACCTGATCGACGGCGTTGCCAAACTCTCCGCCGGCAAAAAACAGCATCGCCTGGTGCGCGCCGGATGATCGACGCCCCGTTCGTCCTGCCCGACCAGCCCAGTGCGGCCGAAGCGATCGCGCAACTGCACGAGGAATTATTCCTGTTCGATGATTGGATGGATCGGTATCAATTCATCATCGAACTCGGCCAGTCCCTGCCCGCCTACCCGGACGCGCTGAAAACCGATGACCGCCTGGTGCCCGGCTGCCAGAGCCGGGTCTGGCTGGAACCGATCCAGGATGGCAACAAACTATACTTCGCCGGCGCGTCGGATGCCGCGATCGTCGGCGGCCTGGTCGCCCTGCTGCTGCATGTCTATTCCGGCCGCACGCCCGATGAAATCCGCGCAACGCCTGCGAATTTCCTGAAAGACTGGGGCCTGATCGGCGCATTGTCCGGCAACCGGGGCAACGGCGTCGCGGCCATGGCCGAACGAATTCAACGGTTTGCAAGCCGAACATAGGACAAATAACGGTCCTTTATTTCACGTGAAATAAAGGACCGTCGTCCTGAATGACGTAAAGTTATTGCGTGCCTATCCGGTTAAGTCAGACACCCACTACATGTGGGGTGGACCCATGCTCCCGAATAAAGCTGGGCATAGGTTGGCGCCTCGGCGCCGCCC
>NZ_NCJX01000059.1:0-40302 GCF_002282635.1 Acidiphilium sp. 34-64-41
CATCCGCACCGAAAGAAGCGCAGCGCGCAAGGCATCCGCATCGTTGCGGTAAATCGTGTCCTCGCTGCCCTGGGCTGCCTCGCGTCCGCTGCGCAAGCGGATGACCCGGCGGGATTGCGGGGCGATCCGGGCGGGCGCGTCGTCGACCGACTGGGGGCCGTGGATCGACACCGGCCGGCTTTACCCGCAACTGCGGCCGGCGGCCGACGGTGCCGCGGGACTCACCGGGCTCGTGGCGGCCCACGGACTGCAGGCGGAGCGGTTCGGGGATGATCGTGGAGAGCAGCGAGCCGAGGTAGAGGGGGCGGGGGAAGCCGATGACGGCCTGGTTGGCGGCGATGCCGCGGGCGATCAGGGTTGCGGCCTGGGGGGCTTTGAGTTTCATGGGTTGTTCGCCGATGTGGGTGTCGGTCATCGCACTTTCGACGTAGCCGGGGCAGGCGACCGAGACGGTGACGCCGGTGCCGGCGAGGGCGGCGCGGAGGGCGAGGCCGTAGGATAATAGTCCTGATTTACTGGCGCTGTAGGCGGGTGCGTCGGTCAGGGGCGAGAAGGCGGCGAGGGAGCTGACCAAGGCGATGTGGCCGCGTTTTCGGCTGCGCATGGCGGGCAGGATGGCGTGGATGGTGGCGAGGGCGCCGAGCAGGTTGATTTCGATGACGCGGGCGGCGGTGGCGAAATCTTCGATGGTGCCATCGGCGGTGCGGCCTTCGAGCACGCCGGCGTTGGCGATCAGCAGGTCGATCGGGTGGGTGGTGTCGCTGGTGGTGAGGTAGGTCGTGATTGTTGCGGTATCGCGTGTGTCGATGCTGGCGGCCTCAACGGTCGCGCCTTTGGCGCGTGCGGCGGTGGCGATGGTGGCGAGGCGGGTTTCGTTGCGGGCGATGAGGATGAGGGTGACGCCGGGTGCGGCGTAATGGAGTGCGAGGGCGGCGCCGATGCCGCTGGAGGCACCGGTGATGACGATGCAGTGTGGCGTGGTCATCAGGTGGCGCGCTTGATCATCAGTTTGGCGATTGTGCCGAGTGAGATGCCTTCGCGTTCGACGCCGGCGACTTCTTCGGCGGTGGCGGCGACGGCGGCGCGGATTTCGGCTTCGGTGTGTTCCGACGAGATGAAGAACCGCAGCCGGGCGGATTTTTCCGGCACGCCGGGCGGCACGATCGGGAAGGCGTTGATGCCGCGTTTGAGCAGGCGTTCGGCCAGCAGGACGGTGCGCAGGGAGTCGCCGATGATGACCGGTGTGACGGCGTAGCCGGCGCTGGTGCCGACATCGAGCCCGGCTTCGCGGGCGAGGCGGAGGAACAGCTGGCCGTTGGCCTGCAGGCGGGCGACGCGCGCGGGTTCGCGGCGCATGATTTCGATGGCGGTGAGGGCGGCGAGTGCCGCGGGGGCGGGCATGCCGACGCTGTAGACCATGCCGGGGGCGGCGAGTTTCAGGAAATCGATCAGCGGGCGGCTGCCGGCGACGTAGCCGCCGCAGCTGACCAGGGTTTTCGACAGGGTGCCGAGCCAGATATCGACCCGGCGGGGATCGATTCCGGCTTGTTCGGCGATGCCGCGCCCGGTGGCGCCGAGCACGCCGACCGAATGGGCTTCATCGACCATCAGCCAGCAATCGAAGCGGTCCTTGATTTCGACCAGGCGGGCGAGGTCGGGACCGTCGCCGTCCATCGAGAACAGGCCTTCGGTGATGATCATGACGCGTTCGAATTTGTCGCGCGTGGCGGCGAGCATGGCCTCGAGGCCGGCGAGGTCGTTGTGCGGGAATGGCCGGCGGGTGGCGCCGCTGAGCTGGGCGCCGACCACGACGCAGTTGTGGATCAGGCTGTCGTGCAGGATCAAATCCTTCGGGCCGAGCAGGGCGGCGACCGTGGAGATGGCGGTGGCGTGGCCGCTGACGAACACCAGCGCGTCGTCTGCCTCGTAGATGTCGGCCAGGGCGCGTTCCAGCTGGCGGTGGAAATCGCGCTCGCCGGCGGTGATCCGGCTGGCGGAGACGCTGGTGCCCCAGGTTTTTGTCGCCTCGATCACGGCGGCGGTGATGTCCGGGTGGCCGTTCAGGCCGAGGTAGTCGTAGGAGGCGAAATTGACCACGGGCTGGCCGGCGATCACGCTGCGCGCGCCGGCCATCGCGTCGTGCACCCGGTAGAACGGGAAGTTCAGATGCAGCGCATCGGCCACCGCGCGCTGGGTGCGGAAGGCCTGATAGGCGGGCAGGGTTTCGAACGAGGTATCGAATTTACCGGCTGATGCCGCGCTGCCCGCACTGGTGCTGCCGGCGCGCGGGGCGGGTTCGACCGCGGGGGTTTTGACCATGGTTTCCAGCAGGGCGGCCTTGAAGCCACGGCTGAAGCGCCCGCCTTCGGTCTTCATAGCAGGGTCCCCGCGGTGCTGCGCTGCGCCTCGATCGCTTCGTTGACCGCCATCAGTTCGGAGACGCCGATGTCGCGCGCGCCGTGCTGCATCAGCAGGCGGCGTTCGGCATCGCCGAGGCCTGCGGGGGCGTCGGCCGTGGTTGCGGCGGCACCGGCGATCAGGCGGGCGGCGAGATCGTTGACGCTGACGCCGGAATTGATCGCGACGACCGGCAGTTCGACGCCGAAGCGGGTTTCGATGCCCATGCGGAGTTCGATGCTCATGAGCGAGTCCATGCCCAGCTCATCGAGCCGGCGGGCGGGGTCGATATCCTCCGCGGCGAGGCGGAGGATGCGGGCGACTTCGGCGGCGACCAGTGCGGCCACCAGGGCGCGGGCTTCGGCGTCCGGCTTACCGGCGATCATGCCGGCGAGGTCGAGCCCGGCGTCCGCGCTGATGCTGTCGGCGGCGGTGAACAGGCCGGCGAAACTCGGGGTTTGCAGCAGTTTCAGGGCGCGCAGCATGCCGTTCGGGCGGATGGTGGCGCAGTAGACCGTGGCGGGCACCGCATTGCCGGCGGCGAGCAGGCCGCCGAGATAGCCGAGCGCCTCACGCGCGCGCATGGCGGCGATGCCGCTGATGCGTTCGAGTTTCGCCGCGGTATCCTGGTCGCGCGCCAGCACGCCGGCATCGGCGATGGCACCCCAGGCGACCGCGAGGCCGGGCAGGCCGCGGGCGCGGCGGTTGCGCATCAGCCCTTGCAGATAGCCGTTGGCGGCGACGTAGGCCGACTGGCCGGGGTTGCCGATCATGGTGGTGGCGGAGGAATAGGCGACGAAATAATCGAGCGCGTGGTCGCGCGTGGCATGGTCGAGATGGGCGGCGCCAGTGATTTTGGGGGCCAGGACCGCGCGGGTGCGGGCCGGGGCGAGGTTGGCGATCAGCCCATCGTCGAGCACCATGGCGGCGTGGATGATGCCGGCGATGCGGCCGTGATCGGCCGTGAGTCGCGCGATCAGGGCGGTGACGGCGGGGTTCGAGCGTGCCGCGGCGCGAGGCGAGGACGATGGTGCGCGCGCCCTGTTCGGCGAGCCAGGCGGCGGTTTCGAACCCGAAGCCGCTGGTGCCGCCGACCACGAGATGCACGCCGGCGGCCGGTTCGAAGCGGTGGACCGGCGCGGTCGTGGCCATCGGCGGGGATGGCGGGCGGACCAGCAATTTGCCGATGTGCAGGCCCGATTGCATCGACTGGAACGCCTCCGCCGCTGCCGGCGCATCGAACGCGCGGTAGGGCAGCGGGCAGAAATCGCCGCGTTCGAAGCCGGCCACGATGTCCTGCATCAGGGCCTGGGTGAGCGGCAGGTTGGCGGCGAGCAGCTGATCGAGGTCGACGCCGAAATAGGTCAGGTTGCGGCGGAACGGGCGCAGGCCGAGGGCGGTGTTGGCGACATAGTCGCGCTTGCCGAGTTCGATGAAGCGGCCGAACGGCTTGAGGCATTTCAGGCTGGCGAGCATGGCGTCGCCGGCCAGGGAGTTCAGCACGACATCGACGCCGCCGATCGCGTCGCGGATGTCATCGGCGAAGGCGGTGCTGCGGGAGTTGAAGATGAGTTCGGCACCGAACAAGGTGGCGAGCGCGCGCTTGTCGGGCGAGCTGACGGTGGCGATGATGCGGGCACCGCGGGCGCGGGCGATCTGCATGGCGGCGATGCCGACGCCGCCGGCGGCACCGTGGATCAGCACGGTTTCGCCTTCGCGCAACTGGGCGAGATGGACCAGCCCGTACCAGGCGGTGAGGAAGGCGACCGGGATCGACGTGCTCGCCTCGACCGCCATGCCTTCGGGCAGTCTGGTGAAGACCCGCGCATCGGCGGTGGTGTGGGTGGCGAAACTCTGGCGGCCGAAGCCCATGACGGCGTCGCCCGGTTGCAGCGTGGTGACGGCGCTGCCGGCGCGGACGACGCGGCCGGCGCATTCGAAGCCGAACACCGCACCGGCCAGACCATCGTCGAGCACGTCGTCATCGAGCAGGCCGGTGGCGAGCATGACGTCGCGGAAGTTCAGGCCGGCGGCGGCGATTTCGACCTCGACCTCGTGCGCGGCGGGGGCGGTGCGGGTGGCGGGCACCCAGTCGAACTGCGAGAGCACACCCTTGGCCGGGAGTTCGAGGCGCGCGGCCTCGACCTGATGGCTGGCTTGCCCGGTGGTGACGCCGTTGGCGAGGCGGATGGCGGTGATGCCGGTGGCATCGATCAGCAATTCCGCCTCGGTGCCTGGTGCAGCGAGCAGCGCGGCGAGATGGGGGGCGGCGCTGTCCGGCGCGAGGCCGGGTGCGAGGTCGATCAGTCTGAGGGTGATATCCGGGTATTCGTTGACCGCGACGCGGGCGAAGCACCAGAGGGCTTCGGCGGCGGGGTCGCTGCCGTCGAGACCGCTGACCACCAGCCAGAGGCGGGTGGGCAGGGCAGCGGTGAACACGTAATCGATCGTCTGATCCGGGTGCGCGGCGGCGATGATGGCGCAGGCCGCGCCGAAACCGGCCGGATCGGCCGCGATGGACCGCACGGTGCGGCCCTGGGCGTGGATGGTTTGGGTCAGCGCGTCGAACAACGCTGCATGGCCGATCAGCACGGCGGGCGGGGCGGCGGCGGCGGCCGGGGTTACGACGGCGTCCGGCCGGGCGAGCAGGATGGTGCCGGTGCCCGCACCGGTCGGGTACGGTTCGATCGCGTGGCAACCCGCGTGCAGCAGGGCGCGGCTGGCATCATGGCGTGAGACGCTGCGCGGGGCGCCGGCATCGGTCGCGCCGAGCAGGACATCGAGCATGATCGAATCGGTCGGTTGCAGCACCGCGATCAGGCCGGCGGGGCCGATCCGCGCGGCGAGGCCGCGGGCGAGGGCGGCATCGTCCGTGATGGCGCCGGCGAAGGCCAGGGCGAGATCATATCTGGTTTCGATCGGGGCGTCATCGGTTTCGGTGAGGTCGAGGATGTCGATACCATCGAGCGTGCCGCGCCGGGCCTGGAGGTGGCGCAGGCGTTTGCCGTCGGTGCCCGCGATGGTGACGGTGGCGCGTTGGGCGCGGATCAGCGGCAGGAGCGCGTGCAGCAGCCCCATCGAGCCGGGTTCGCCGATCAGCAGGCGCAGCGGATCGGGCGCGGTGCGACCAGCGAGGCGGCTGACCAGAGCGAGGGCGGCCTGGTGCAGCGGGGCGGCGAGGATCGAATCGGTCTCGAACTGATCGATGATCGATGCGCTGACGACAGCGCGCGCACCGGTGGCGATGGCGGCGGGCAGGCTGCGCAGCGCCTGGGCGCCGAGCACGATTTCGGGCGTGGCGCCGGCGTGTTCGGCGGCGAAGGCTTCGAGGATCAAGGTGGCGGCGGGCAGGCCGGTTTCGGGTGCCAGGGCCCAGCGATCGCCGGTATTGGTGGCGAGGCCGGCGGCTTGCAGACCGGCGTAGAGGCTGGCGGCGAGCGGCGATGGCGGTTGGGTCTCGCTGCGCTCGCCGAGCGCCTGATGGGCGAGCGCGCGGGCGAAGGCTTCGAGGATCTGCCAGGATTCCGGCCGTTCGGTCAGCACCTGATCCTGCAGGGCGGCCACGGCATCCTGGTACAGCGCGGTACCGGCGGCGAAGCGTTCGAGCCTGATGGCGTTCTGGTGGAACAGCGCGGGGGCGGCTTTGCGACGGTCGAACACCACGGCCCGGAACAGGCCGCCGGTCAGGGTTGCGATCACGCTGTGATCGGCGGCGTAGAGCGTGGCGGCGATCGAGAGCGAATGATCGGTCTCGCGATCGACCACGACGCGGGCGCGGGCGGGGATTGCGTCGTCCTGATCGATCCGCAGATTGGCGAAGCGCACCGGCAGGTAGGCGTAGCGCTCGCCCTGGCGCAGCTTGATGTTTTCGAACAGCGCGTGGAACGCGGCATCGAGCGCCACCGGGTGCAGGATGTGCGGGCGGGTGAAGGCACCGGCGGACGCCTCGATCGGGGCGAGGTCGATTTCGATGATCTTGTCGTCGCGCCGTGCGGCGAGCACGCGGCGGAAGGAAGGGCCGTAATCGACCCCGGCATCGCTCGCGCTGGCGTAGACGCGTTCGGCGGTCATGTGGTGTGGCAGGTCCGTGGGGGCGACGAAGGCGGGCGGTGCCGAGGCCGGGCGGGTGATGCGGCCCCTGGCATGCAGCGTCCATTCATCGCCGGCGTGGCGCGGGCGGCTCCAGATTTCGACGATGCCGGTATCGCCGGCGAGGCGGACCGAGATTTCGCGCATCTGCCCGGCTTGCAGCGGCAGCCATTGCAGAAGGTCGAAATCCTCGAGCGCGATCGGGCCTTCGGGCCAGGTTTCGCGCGCGACGGCGAGCGCCATTTCGGCGAAGCCGGTGCCGGGGACGACGATTTCATCATCGATCCGGTGATCGGCCAGATAGGGCACGATCGTGGCATCGAGCAGGTGGCGCCATTCGGTGCCGCCGGTCTGCAGGCGGCTGCCGATCAGCGGGTGCAGCGGGGTGGTGCCGTAGAAATCGAGCGCCTCGGCGGTGTGGTTGTGCGGAAACTGGCGGCGCTGCCAGGCGTAGGACGGCAGAGCGACGCGATGCGCTGTGCGGGCGCCGAACACGCGCTCGGCATCGAACCGGGCGCCGGCGACCAGCGCACGGGCGAGGATGGCGGTGAGCGGATCACCGGGCAGGGCGCCGCTTTTTTCCTCGACCAGGCTGGCGAGCACCGTGCCGTCGGCGCCGATGTCGCGCAGCGTGTCGGTGATGTTGTTGCCGAGGATCGGGCGCGGGCCGATTTCGATGAAGAGCGTGCCACCCTGGCGGGCGGCGGCGGTGATGGCATCGCGGAAGCGGACCGGTTCGCGCACGTTGTGCCACCAGTATTCGGCATCCAGGCGGTCGCCGGCCATCACCTCGCCGGTGACGGTGGAGATGAAGCCGGTGGTCGTGCTGCTGGCCGCGATGGTGCCGAGCGCTTCGAGCAGCGGGGCGCGGATCGGCGCGAGCAGGCCAGAGTGGAACGGATAGGCGAGATCGAGCACGCGGGTGGCGATGCGGCGCTTCTGCGCGAAGCGGACGAAGCGGCGGATGGTGGCTTCATCGCCCGACAGCGTGACCGAGGTGGGGCTGTTGCTGGCGGCGACTTCGAGGCCGGTGAAGCCGGCTTCCTCGATCAGGGTGGTGGCCGCGTCATGCGACAGGCTGGCGACCGCCATGGTGCCGAGACCGTGGACATCCTCCTGCTGCTGGCTGCGGTGATAGATGATGTGCACCGCCTGCGCGAGGCTGATGGCACCGGCGGCTTCGGCGGCGGCGACTTCACCGACGCTGTGGCCGAGCACCATGTCCGGCGCGATGCCGGCGGCGACGAGGGCAGCGGTGAGCGAGGCCTGCACCGCGAACAGCATGGGCTGGGCGATGCGGGTGAATTTGAGCCGTGCCGCCAGATCGGGGTCATGCAGGGCTTCGACCAGGGACCAGCCGGCGAGCGGCTGGAATGCGGCGTCGATCGCGTCGAACCGCTGGCGGAACGCGGCGGCGCGCTGATAGGCGGTGCGGCCCATGCCGGCCCATTGGCAGCCGTTGCCGGAGAATACGAAGCACAGGCGCGGTGGTGCGGCAGGCGCGGTGCCGGTGGCGATGGCGGGATTGCTGCCGGTTTGTGCGAAATGCCGCAGCGCCTGGGCCATCGCGATGCTGGAGTCGACCGGCAAAGCGAGGCGGTGGCCAGCGAGGTCGCGCTGCCAGGCGACCGCGTTGGCGATGCGGGCGGGGGCAATGTCGCTCGTGACCATGAAATCGGCGAAGACGGCGGCGGTTGCGGCGAGGGCGGCCTTGGAATGGGCGGAGAGCATCAGCACCGCGGCGGTATCGGGCGCTGCGGGGGACGCGACGGCGGTTTCGATCCCTTCGGCGGCGCGCAGCACGACATGGGCGTTGGTGCCGCCGAAGCCGAACGAGGAGATGCCGGCGTGCAGCGTGCCGGTGGCGGCGAGCGGCACCGCTTTGGTTGCCACGGCGAGGTTGAGGGCGCCGAAATCGATCGCCTGGTTGAGGGTTTCGGTGTGCAGCGTGCGCGGCAGCAGGCGATGTTCCATCGCCAGAATGGCTTTGAACATGCCGGCGAGGCCGGAGGCGGGTTCGAGATGGCCGATGTTGGATTTGACCGAGCCGATCGGCAGGATGTCCGCGCGTTTCTGGCCCAGCGCCTCGCCGATCGCGGTGGCTTCGGCGGGGTCGCCCACGGCGGTGCCGGTGCCATGCGCCTCGGCGAAGGACAGGCGGGCGGGGTCGATGCCGGCCTCGCCGTAGATGCGTTCGAGCAGGGCGCGCTGGCCTTCCATCGCGGGGAGCGAGATGCCGGAGGTGCGGCCGTCCGAATTGATGCCCGAGGCGAGGGCGACGGCGCGGACCTTGTAGCCGCGCTCGATTGCGACATCGCGCCGGGTGAGCACCATGGCGACCGCACCCTCGGCGCGGACATAGCCATCCGCCGCGGCGGCGAAGGGCCGGCAGAGGCCGGTGGGCGAAAGCATCGAGGCGCGCGAGAAGCCGATGAACGAGGTGGGCGAGAGCAGCAGGTTGACGCCCGCGACGATCGCGACATCGATCCGGCCCGAAGCGATCGCGGCCTGGGCTTCGGCGAAGGCGACCAGCGAGGAGGAGCAGGCGGTGTCGATAGTGAAGCTGGGGCCGTGAAAGTCGAAGATGTAGGAAATCCGGTTGGACAGCACCGAGAGGGTGTTGCCGGTCATGAAATGGCTCTCGATCGCGGCGGGATCGGTGGTGTGCAGATTGCCGTAATCGAGGCTGGAGGCGCCGACATAAACGCCGACTTCGGTGCCCGCGAGCGCGCTGGGCGGGATGCCGGCGTTTTCGAGCGCGCCCCAGACGACATCGAGCAGGAGGCGTTGCTGCGGGTCGATTTCGGCGGCTTCGCGCGGTGAAATGCCGAAGACCGCCGGGTCGAACCCCAGCGGATCGTCGATATAGCCGCCCGCGAAGGTGTAGCTGAAGCCGGGCTGGCTCTTGTCCGGATGGAAGAACCGCTCGGCGCGCCACCGGCCGGCGGGCAGCGGCCCGACCGCGCAGCGTTCATCGACCAGTAATTGCCAGAAGGCAGCCTCGTCCGCGGCACCGGGCAGGCGGCAGGCGATGCCGTTGATGGCAACCTGCGAACGGTCGGGGCGGGCGGGGTTCGTGGGTAACGAAATCAAATCACTGCTCTCTTTCGGGCTGGGCAACGCAAGAAGTTTAATATTTTGCAACATAACATGTCGCTACTCAAATCCGTAGCGCCAGGGGCGATGTTTAACAGGGCGTGGACCGCTCGACCATGGACCGGGGCCGCCGACCTGATGCAGTGTTTGTGCCGGTCGAATTGGGCGCACCGCAGAGGCCGTGGCCAGCGCGATGGCGGGCAAGGCATAAGGAGGACTTCTCTTTTGTAAAAAAGAAGCAAAAAACTTTCTGACTCGGGGGCATGGGCGGTTTCACCGGCACGGGCCCAGGTTTAGCGAAGTTTTTTTGCTTCTTTTTTGTTCACAAAAAAGAAGACCTTTCTTCTGAAGATCGATTACGACAGGCTCAAGATGCCGCGCGGCCGAGATAGGCTTCCTGCATCTGGCCCGAGGCGAGCAGATTGCTTGCGTTGTCCTGGTGGATGATGCGGCCGACTTCCAGCACGTAGCCGCGGTCGGCCAGTTTCAGGGCGGCGCGGGCGTTTTGCTCGACGATCAGGATGGTGACGCCGGTATCGGCGATGCTGCGCAGGCTGCGGAAGATGCTCTGGATGATGATCGGGGCGAGGCCGAGGCTGGGTTCGTCGAGCAGCAGGAGTTTGGGTTTGGCGACCAGGGCGCGGCCGATCGCGAGCATCTGTTGTTCGCCGCCGGACAAGGTGCCGGCGAACTGGGTGCGGCGCTCGGCGAGGCGGGGGAACATGGCGTAGATCGCCTCGACGCTGGCGGGGATTTCACCGGCCGGGCGGGTGAAGCCGCCGAGTTTCAGGTTTTCCGCGACCGTGAGGGTGCCGAACACGCGGCGGCCTTCGGGCGATTGCGCGATGCCGAGGCGCACGATGCGGTCGGCATTGGTGCGGGTGATATCGGTGCCTTCGAAGCCGATGGTGCCGCCGGTTTTGGGCAGCAGGCCGGAGATGGCGCGCATCAGCGTGGTCTTGCCGGCACCGTTCGCGCCGAGGATGGCGACCACCTCGCCCGCCGCGACGGTGAGGGAGACGCCTTTCAGCGCCTCGATCTGGCCATAGGCGACGCGCAGATCGTTGATCGTGAGCAGGCTCATGCCGCGGTTGCCTCGTCGTCGTCCCGGCCGAGATAGGCTTCGATCACCGCGGGGTTGGTGCGGATCGCGGTGGCATTGCCTTCGGCGATCTTGCGGCCGAAATTGATCACCACGATATGGTCGCTCACCTGCATCACCACATTCATGTCGTGCTCGACCAGCAGGATGGTGACACCGGTATCGCGGATCATGAAGATGGTATCGTTCAGGGCGGCCGATTCCGCATCGTTCAGCCCGGCGGCCGGTTCGTCGAGAATGATCAGCCTGGGTTGTCCGGCGAGGGTGCGGGCGAGTTCGACGCGGCGCTGCACGCCATAGGGCAGCGAGGTTGCCGGTGCGTCGGCCACGCTTTCAAGATCGAGGCGGCGGAGGATGTCGTGGGTGCGGGCGGCGAGTTCGGCTTCCTCGCGGCGCTGGGCGGGCAGGGCGAGCAGGCCCTGCCACCAGTGCTGGCGGGCGGCGAGATGGCAGCCGGCGCGGACGTTTTCGAACACGCTCATGTCGGCGAACAGGCGGATGGTCTGGAAGGTGCGGCGCAGGCCCAGCGTAGCGATGCGGGCGGGTTTGGCGCCGGTGATGTCGTTGCCCTGCCAGCGGATCGTGCCGGAGGCGGGTTTGTAGACGCCGGTGATCATGTTGAAGACGGTGGTCTTACCCGCGCCGTTCGGCCCGATCAGCCCGACGATCTGGCCCTGGTTGACGGTGAAGCTCAGATCGTCGACGGCGCGCAGGCCGCCGAAGCTGATGCCGATGCCGTCGAGTTCGAGCAGTGCGCTCATGCAGCGCTCCGTCGACGCGGCAGCAGGCCTTGCGGGCGCAGCACCATCACCGCGATCATCGCGATGCCGAACACGAAATAGCGGTATTCCGCGAGGCCGCGGAAAATCTGCGGCACCACGAACATCAGCGCGGTGCCGAGCAGCACGCCGGGGATCGAGCCCTGGCCGCCGACGATGACGATGGCGAACAGGGTGACCGATTCGGTGAACACGAAGGACGAGGGGCTGACGGTGGAGAGTTGCACCGCGAACAGCGTGCCGGCGAGGCCGGCGAGCGCGGCGCCGAGGGCGAAAGCCAGGGTTTTCACCTTGCGGGCATCGACCCCGAGGGTGCTGGCGGCGAGTTCGTCCTGCTTGAGATAGCGCAGCGCGCGGCCGAATTCGCAGGTATCGAGATTGCGCATGACCAGCAGGACGAGGCCGAGCAACACCCAGTCGAGCCAGAACATCGCGCTCTGGCTTTCGAGTTGCAGGCCGAACAGCGAGGGGACGCCGATGCCGGTGATGCCGTCCGACCCGCCGGTGATGCCGCCGGGGTTGTTCTGCATCGCGAGGACGAAGATGGCGTTGAATCCGATGGTCGCGACCAGCAGATAATCGCCGCGCAGGCGGATCAGCGGGGCGGAGAGCAGCGCGCCGGCGGCGGCGGCGAGCAGCATGGCGAGCGGCAGGGTGAGCAGGATCGGCACGTTCAGCGTGGTGTTCAGAATGGCGGTGACATAGGCGCCGATGCCGAAATAGACCGCGTGCCCCATGTCGAACATGCCGGCGCGGCCGAGGATGACATCCTCCGACAGGGCGGCGATGGCATAGATTGCGAAAAACGCCGCGATCGAGACCCAGGAACTGTCGAGTGCGAAGGGCAGGGCGAGGCCGGCGGCCCAGAGCAGCGCGCCCAGCTTGATACCATCCAGCTTGACGCCGCGCATCAGACCTTCTCCGCGACGCGCTCGCCGAGCAGGCCGGTGGGGCGGACCAGCAGGATCACGATCAGCAGGCCGAAGGTGATCGCGTCCTGCCAGGAGCTTGAGACGTACCCAGCGGCAAACGCGTTGAACAGGCCGAGCAGGACACCGCCGAGCATCGCACCCGGAATGTTGCCGATGCCGCCGAGAATAGCCGCGATGAACGCATAGAGCCCGTAGGTCCAGCCCATGCTGAAATAGGCCTCGCGGTAATAGATGCCGATGAACAGGCCGCCGATGGCGCCCAGCCCCGGGCCGATGATGAACACGCTGGTGATCACACGGTTGACGTTGATGCCCATCAGCCGCGCCGCGTCCTGATCGATCGCGGCGGCGCGGATCGCGGTGCCGAAGCGGGTGTGGTTCACGAAGAGATAGAGTGCGGCCATCAGCACCAGCGAGGCGATGATGATCATCACCTGGATGAAGCTGATGGTGGCGCCGGCGACGTGCCAGGTGGTCGCGGGCAGCAGGTTCGAGGGGAACACGTGCACCTGCGGCCCCCAGACCAGCATGATGCCGTTTTCGATCATCAGCGACGCACCGAGGGCGGAGACCACCGCGGCCAGACGATCGGCCTTGCGCAGCGGGCGGTAGGCGATGCGTTCGAGCACGACGCCCGCCACCGCGATCGCGATGATCGAGACCACGAAGGCGAGCAGCAGCAGTGCGGCACCCGGATGGCCGCCGCCGGCCGAGCCGGTCAGCATGGTCAGGCCGACGAAGGCACCGAGGATGCACAGATCGCCATGGGCGAAGTTGATCAGCCGCATCACGCCATAGACCATGGTGTAACCCAGCGCGATCAACGCGTAGATGCCACCCACCGTCAGGCCGTTGACGATCTGCTGGATGAATGTGCCCATGGCGGGCGCCGCTCAGCCCGCGGTCGGAGCGGGGTAGAGAATTTTATAGCTTCCGTCCGGCTGGACCTCGAACGCGACGAACGGGCTGCCGGTGCGCTCGCCCTTGGCGTTCCAGGCGAAGGTGCCGGTGAGGCCCTGGAACGATTTCATGCCGTGCAGATAGGATTCGAGCTTGGCGGGCTTGACCGATTTGGTCGCCGCGATCGCCTGCATCACCGCGCGCATGCCATCCGCGTTGGTCAGCGTGAATACCGAAGGCGGCAGCGCGCCGTATTTGGTTTTGTAGGCGGCGACGAATTGCTTGGCGACCGGATAGGGCAGGTCGGCCGGTGCCGGCACGTTGATGATGATCGAACCGGCCGCCGCCGTGCCGGCGATTTTGGCGAAGGCGACGTTCTGATTGGCGTCGCCGCCGACGAAAGTCGCTTTCATGCCGAGTTGGGTCATCTGCGCGCGGATCAGCCCGCCATCGGAATAATAGCCCGAGAAATACAGCGCATCGGGATGCAGTGCCTTCAGTTTGGTCAATACCGGCGAGAAATTCTGCGAGCCGGCGTTGATGAAGGATTTGTCGACGATTGTGCCGTGCGCGGCCTTGACGTCCGCGACCACGGCATCGGCCAGACCGGTCGCGAAGCTCGAATGGTCGGTCAGGACCGCGATTTTCTTGTAGTGCTGCACATCGACCAGATAATGCGCGGTGAATTTGGCTTCCGCCGAATTGGGCGCCGCATTGCCGAACCAGGTCTTGTAACCGTGCTTGAGCAATTCATTGCTGGTGCCATCGGAGGTCTGGATCACGTCGGCCCGGGCATAGATCGGCTCGGCGGCGAGCGCGGCACCGCTGGTGTAGGAGCCGATCACGGCGACGACATGGTCGTTGACCAGCTGGCGCGCGCAGATTGCGGCCTGCGCTGCCTCGCCCTGGTCGTCACAGGTGATCACCTCGATCTTGCGGCCGAGCAGCCCGCCCTTGGCATTCTGCTGCGCCGCCAGCAACTTCACCGCCCGCGCGATCCCCTGGCCTTCGTCGGCATAGGTGCCGGTGATCGGCGCCTGGACACCAATTTTGATCGGCGGTGCAGCATGGGCCGCGCCGGACGCCGCGAGCAGTGCGACCGATACGCCGAGGCCGATTGTCGATGTCCTGAGCATTCGAGGTTCCCCTGTCTGGTTATCATCGTTCGTTGCAGATGAACGTCATCCTACACCATGAAACGCCGCCACCGACAACCGGACCGGCAGTCGGGGGCGAAGCCCGTTTTGCTGACGGGCTGGCCACGCCCCCGACCGTGGGTCAGGTGATCAGGATTGCACGGAAGTCGTTGACGTTGGTGCGGGTGGGGCCGGTGGTGATCAGGTCGCCCAGCCGGCTGAACACCGTGTAGCCATCATTATCGGCGAGGGCGGCGGCGGGGTCGATGCCGGCGGCGCGGGCGCGGGCGATGGTGTCGGGCGTGAGGCGGGCGCCGGCGTTGTCTTCGGTGCCGTCGATGCCATCGGTATCGCAGGCGATGGCGTGGATGCGTGGGTGGCCGGCGAGGGCAATGGCGAGGCCGAGCAGGAATTCGGCGTTGCGGCCGCCGCGGCCGTTGCCGCGCACGGTGACGGTGGTTTCACCGCCCGAGATCAGCACGCAGGGCGGGGTGGCGGGCTGGCCGTGGGTGGCGCTGCTGTGCGCCATGGCGGCCATGACGCGGGCGACGTCGTTCGCTTCGCCTTCGATGGCATCACCGAGGATGATCGGCGTGATGCCGGCGGCGCGGGCGACGCCAGCGGCGGCTTCGAGCGCGTGCCAGGGGGTCGCGATCATGATGCTGGTGGCGCGGTCGAACGCGGGATCGCCTGGTTTCGGGGTTTCGGCTTCGGGGCGGCGCAGCCACGCGGCGACCGCGGCGGGCGGTTCGATGCCGTAGCGGGCGAGGATGGCGGCGGCCTCGGCGCGGGTCGAGGCGTCCGGCACGGTGGGGCCGGAGCCGATCACCGAGGGATCGTCGCCCGGAACGTCCGAGATCATCAGCGTGATGATGCGGGCCGGCGCGCAGGCGGCGGCGAGGCGGCCGCCCTTGATGGCGGAGAGATGTTTGCGCACGCAGTTCATGTCGTGGATCGGCGCACCGCTGCGCAGGAGGGCGCGGTTGATCGATTGTTTAGCGGCGAGATCGATCCCCGGCGCGGGCAGGGCGAGCAGGGCGGAGGCGCCGCCGGACATCAGGCACAGGACCAGATCATCCGCGGTGAGGCCCTGAACCATGGCGAGCATGCGGGCGGCGGCGCGCTGGCCGGCATCGTCGGGGACGGGGTGTGAGGCTTCGACCACCTCGATCCGGGCGAGGTGGTCGACGCCGTGGCCGTAGCGGGTGACCACCAGGCCGGTGAGCGGCCGATCCGCCGGCCATGCAGCCTCGACCACCGAAGCCATGGCGGCGGCGGCCTTGCCGGCGCCAATCACGATGGTGCGGCCCTTGGGCGGCGGCGGCAGATGCGGTGCCATGCAGTGGGCGGGCAGCGCGGCGGCGACGGCGGCGTGGAACATGCGTTCCAGCAGCGCGGTGGCGGGTTCGCTCATCGGGGCGGCGGCTCCGGGCTCAGGCCGCGCCGATGTCGTGGTTGGCGAGGCGTTCGAGCACGCGGACCATGCCGGAGTGATCCCACGCAGCACCGCCGGCGGCGCTGGCCGCGTTGAACAATTCCTGGCAGGTCGCGGTGTTGGGCAGGCTGACGCCGAGGGCGCGGGCCCCATCGAGCGCGAGGTTGAGGTCTTTCTGGTGCAGTTCGATGCGGAAACCGGGTGTGACGTTGTGCGCGATCATGCGTTCGCCGTGGACTTCGAGCACGCGCGAGCTGGCGAAGCCGCCCATCAGCGCGGCGCGGACGCGGGCCGGATCGGCGCCGGCCTTGGAGGCGAACACCAGCGCCTCGCCGACCGCCTCGATGGTGAGGGCCACGATGATCTGGTTGGCGACCTTGGTGGTCTGGCCATCGCCGTTGCCGCCGATCAGGGTGATGTTCTTGCCCATCAGTTCGAAGACGGGTTTGAGTTTTGCGAAGGCGGCGTCCGGCCCGCCGACCATGATGGTCAGGCTGGCGGCCTTGGCGCCGACCTCGCCGCCGGAGACCGGTGCGTCGAGATAATCGCAACCCAGCGCATTGATGCGTTCGGCGAAGGCTTTGGTCGCGATCGGCGAGATCGAGCTCATGTCGACCACGATTTTACCGGGCGTGAGGCCCGCGGCGACGCCCTGGGCGCCGAACAGCACGGCCTCGACATCGGGCGTGTCGGGCACCATGGTGATGATGATGTCGCTGACGGCGGCGAGGCTCGCGGCATCGGCGCAGGATTTGGCGCCGGCTTCGACCAGGGCCGCACTCTGGCGGCTGGCTTGCAGCACGAAAAGCTCGTGGCCGCCGGCGAGCAGGTGGCCCGCCATCGGCCGGCCCATGATGCCGAGGCCGATAAATCCGATTTTACTCATAGGACGCTCTCCGTGCGATAGTGGTTCAGCCAGCCGAGGCCGGCGGTGGTCGTGGTTGCAGGTTTGTATTCGCAGCCGATCCAGCCTTGGTAGCCCAGATCGTCGATCAGATGAAACAGATGGGCGTAGTTGATCTCGCCGGTGCCGGGTTCGTGGCGGCCGGGATTGTCGGCGAGCTGGATATGGCCGATGCGGGGGAACTGCGCCTCGATGGTGCGGCTCAGATCGCCCTCCATCACCTGGGCGTGATAGATATCGTACTGTAGTTTCAGGTTGGGGGACGCGACGGCATCGAGGATCGCGAGCGCCTGATCGGTGCGGTTGACAAAGAAGCCTGGAATGTCGCGGGTGTTGACCGGTTCGAGCAGCAAAGTGAGGCCGGCTTGCTGCAGGGCGGTGGCTGCAAACGTCAGGTTTTCGATCAAGGTGTCGCGGGCGATGGCGTGATGCTCGGGTGCGACGATGCCGGCGAGGCAGTTGAGCGCGGGGCAGCCGAGGGCGGTGGCGTAGTCGATCGCGCGGCCGACGCCGTCGCGAAATTCGTCGGTGCGGGCAGGATCGCAGGCGATGCCGCGTTCGCCCGCTTCCCAATTGCCGGCGGGCAGGTTGTGCAGCACGAGGCGCAGATTGTGTTCAGCCAGCGCGGCCTGCACGGCGGCTTTGGGGAAGGCGTAGGGGAACAGGAACTCGACGGCGTCGAACCCGGCGGCGCGCGCGGCGGCGAAGCGATCGAGGAACGGCAGGTCGGTGAACAGCATGGTCAGGTTGGCGGCGAAACGCGGCATGGTCGGCTCCTTTATTACAGCGCCAGATTGGGATCGAGGCAGAGAATGTCTTCGAATTCGTTGACCGCATCGATTTCGGTGCCCATGGCGATGTTGGTCACGCGTTCGAGGATGAATTCGATCACCACGGGGACCTGGAACTCCGCCATCAGCGCCTGGGCGCGGGCGAACGCGTCCTTGAATTCGTTGGGGCTTTTCACCCTGATCGCCTTGCAGCCGAGCCCTTCGGCGACCGCAACGTGATCGACGCCGTAGCCGCGCACATCGTCCTGATCGGGACCGGCGTTGATGTTGTCGAACGCGAGGCTGACCTCGAAATCCATCGAAAAGCCGCGCTGCGCCTGACGGATCAGGCCGAGGTAGGAATTGTTCACCACCACGTGCAGGTAGGGTAGCTTGTGCTGGGCGCCGACCGCCAATTCTTCGATCATGAACTGGAAATCATAGTCGCCGGAGAGGGCGACGATGGGTTTGTCCGGGCAGGCGGCGCGCACGCCGAGAGCGGCCGGCAGGGTCCAGCCGAGCGGGCCGGCCTGACCGCAATTGACCCAGTTGCGCGGCTGATAGACCCGCAGGAATTGCGCGCCGGCGATCTGCGACAGGCCGATGGTGGTGACGTAGCAGGTGTCGCGCGGCAGGATCTCGTTCATTTCCTGATAGACGCGCTGCGGCTTCAGGGGCACCTGGTCGAAATGCGTCTTGCGCAGCATCACCGCCTTGCGATGGCCGCAGGCGGCGGCCCAGTCCGACCGGTCGCGCAGTTGGCCTTGATGTTTCAGATCGGTGGCGACGGCGATGAACTGGTCGAGCGCCGCGCCGGCATCGGAGACGATGCCGAAATCCGGGCCGAACACGCGGCCGATCTGGGTCGGCTCGATATCGACATGCACGAAGGTGCGGCCCCGCGTGTAGGTTTCGATCGAGCCGGTGTGGCGATTGGCCCAGCGGTTGCCGATGCCGAGCGCGAAATCGGCGGCGAGGAAATTGGCGTTGCCGTAGCGGTGGCTGGTTTGTAGCCCGACCATGCCGGCCATCAGCGGATGATCGTCCGGGATGGCGCCCCAGCCCATCAGCGTCGGGATCACCGGGATGCCGGTGAGCTCGGCGAAGGCGACCAGGCGGTCGGCGGCGTCGGCGTTCAGGATGCCGCCGCCGGCAATGATGACCGGGCGTTCGGCGGCGTTGAGCATGGCGATCGCTTTTTCGGCCTGGCGGCGCGAGGCGGCAGGTTTGTGGACCGGCAGGGGTTCGTAGGTATCATCGTCGAACTCGATTTCGGCCATCTGCACATCGATCGGCAGGTCGATCAGCACGGGTCCGGGGCGGCCGGTGCGCATGGTGTGGAACGCCTGCTGGAACACCATCGGCACCAGGGCGGGTTCGCGCACGCAGACCGCCCATTTGGTGACCGGGCGTGCGATCGATTCGATATCGACGGCCTGAAAATCTTCCTTGTACAGCCGCGCGCGGGGGGCCTGGCCGGTGATGCACAGCATGGGGATGGAATCCGCCTGGGCGGCGTAGAGCCCGGTGATCATGTCGGTGCCGGCCGGGCCGGAGGTGCCGATGCAGATGCCGATGTTGCCGGCCGCGGCGCGGGAATAGCCATCCGCCATGTGGGCCGCCCCCTCGACATGGCGCGCCAGGATATGGCGGATGCCGCCATCCGCCTTGAGGGCGGCGTAGAGCGGGTTGATCGCGGCACCCGGCACGCCGAACGCGGTGGTCACACCCTCGCGGCGCAGTACGCGGACCGCCGCCTCGATTGCTTTCATTTTGGCCATTTTACCCCTCCATCGGATTGTTTTTTGATTGGTGAGGTTAGCATTGCGCGTGCCTTCGTCGTTTGCAATAATGTTTTCACGATGTGAAAACGGCATCGGAATCATGTGTTATGACAATGGCTTGTGAGGTTCCATGCGGGCACGAATTTCGGGGGAAAAACCTGCGGCGGCGGCGCGGGCGGTGGCACCGGTGGAGCGGTCGATGCAGGTGCAGTCGCTGGTGCGGTCGCTGGCGATCCTGAACCGGTTGGCCGCGGCCGATGAGGGTGTGACGTTGACGGAGATTGCTCAGCAGGTGGGTCTGTCGCCTTCCACCACGCATCGCCTGCGGAGCATGAGCGGTATGTGCATTTCGATGCTGAGCGGCGGTTATGGTCGGTGGGCGTGCAGGCGTTCGTGGCGGGCAATGCGTTTTTGAAAACGCGCAGCGTCGCGGGGCTGGCGCGGCCGCATATGCGCGCCCTGATGGAGGAATCCGAGGAGACCGTGAACCTCGCGGTCGAGGATCAGCACGAGGCAGTCTATCTGGCGCAGGTCGAATGCCGGCAGATGATGCGCGCCTTTGCCCGGCCGGGCGGGCGGGTGCCGCTGCATTGCTCGGGCGTCGGCAAGGCGCTGCTGTCGGCGATGAGCGATGCCGAGATCGGCCGGGTGCTGCACCAGCGCGGCATGGCGCGCATGACGGTGAAGACGATCAACCACACGGCGGGCTTGCGCGCCGATCTGGCCGCCGCCCGCGCGCGGGGCTACGCGATCGATGATGAGGAGCACGCGATCGGGCTGCGCTGCATCGCCGCGGTGATCTTCAATGAAAGTGCCGAGGCGGTGGCGGCGGTTTCGGTGTCCGGCCCGGTGGCGCGGATCAGCGATGCGCGGATTCCCCTGCTCGGCCAGCAGGTGAGGCGCAAGGCGGAGGCGATTACCGCGCTGTTCGGCGGGCGGGGGCCATAAGTCAGCGCTTATGATGTAAATTTGGCCTCACGGGTCCGATTTCGCTTGATTAGATCGACGCCGATGTGCCCCAATCACGGGTTCGCAGGGTCGAATCGTCAGCGGAATCAGGACATGATGCAGCAGCCGATCAGTTTTTACTTCGACAACCGGATCGTCAGGGTCGCTGATCAACCGATCACCGCGACCGTGCTGGCGTGGCTGCGCGGTGCTGTGCGGCGAACCGGCACCAAGGAGGGTTGTGCCGAGGGGGATTGCGGCGCGTGCACCGTGATCGTCGCGGAACTTGCCGATGAGGCGGGGGATGCGGGCGGCATTCGGGCGGGCAATCTGGTGTTGCGGCCGATCAATGCGTGCATCCGGTTCTTGCCGACGCTGCATGGCAAGGCGCTGTTGACCATCGAGGATCTGGCGGGGCTGACCGATCGGGCCTTGCACCCGGTGCAGCAGGCGATGGTGGATTGCCATGGTTCGCAATGCGGTTTCTGCACGCCGGGCTTCGTGATGTCGCTGTTCGCGACCTATCTGCGCCATCAGGCGGCGCAGACCACGCCGGACCGGGCGGCGATTGCGCATGATCTGGCGGGGAATTTGTGCCGCTGCACCGGATATCGCCCGATCCTCGATGCCGCCGCGCGCATGTTCACCTTGCCGCCGGCGACGCTGGATACCGCGCCGATCGAGGCGGCGCTGCGGGCGGTTGCGGCGGAGACCGGCGCGGGGTTGAGTTATGCCGCGGCCGGTCAGCAGGGGCCGGGCGCGCGGTTTTATGCGCCGCGCGAGGTCGATGCGCTGGCGGCCTGGTACGCCGAACGGCCGGAGGCGACTTTGCTGGCCGGGGCGACCGATATCGGGCTGTGGGTGAACAAGCAGTTCCGCGATGTCGGGGATCTGCTCTATCTCGGCGATGTTGCTGCGCTCCGCTGCATTGAGCGCGAGGGCGATGTGCTGCGGATCGGCGCCGGGGCGACGCTGGAAGCCGCCTGGGCGGCGCTGATCGGGCTGGAGCCGGCTTTGGGCGAAATGGCGCTGCGGTTTGCCGGGCCGCCGGTGCGCCATGCCGGCACGATGGGCGGCAATGTCGCCAATGGCTCGCCGATCGGCGATGCGGCACCCGTTTTGATGGCGATGGATGCGCGACTGGTGTTGCAGCATGGCGCGCAATCCCGGGAGGTGCCGCTCGATGCGTTTTATTTGGATTATATGCGCAACGATCTGGCGAAAGGCGAGTTTCTGCGCGCGATTCTGGTACCGTTGCCGGACCCTGATACCAGGATGCGGGCGTATAAGATATCGAAACGGTTCGATTGCGATATTTCCGCGCTCAGTTGCGGCTTGGCGGTGACGCTCGAGGGTGAGACGATCAGCCGTGTTCGGCTCGCGTTCGGCGGCATGGCGGCGACGGTGCGGCGCGCCCGGCACGCCGAGGCGGCGCTGCACGGGGCGGTGTGGGGCGAAGCTGCGGTCCGGGCGGCGATGGCGGCGCTGGATGAGGATTTCGCGCCGCTCTCCGATTTGCGGGCGAGCCGCGGGTATCGGCGGCTTGTCGCGCGGAACCTGCTGTGGCGGTTCTGGCTGGAGACGCGCAGCGCCGCCCCGCTGCCGGCGGCTTCGGTGCGGGTGCGTCAATTCGCGATGGCGGGGGTGGCATGAACCAGGATTTCAGCCCGGATCGCGCTGCGTGCGGATTTGCCCGCGATATTCCGCTGGTGCTCGATGCGGGCGAGGCGGCGGCGCTACGCGCCGGCGGGCGGGTGGGGATCAGTGCCGCGCATGAATCGGCGCATCTGCATGTCGCCGGGGCGGCGCCCTATGTCGACGACGTGCCGGAAGCCGCGGGCACGCTGCATGCGGCCCTTGCGCCCTCGCCGGTCGCTTCGGGTGTGCTGCGATCGATCGATCGGGCAGCACTGCTCGCCATGCCGGGCGTGGTCGCGGTGTTGACGGCGGCGGATATTCCAGGGGCGAACGATTGCGGCCCGGTGATCCATGACGATCCGATTCTGGCCGATGGCACGCTGCGCTATCGGGGGCAGCCGGTGGCGCTGATCGTTGCGACCGCGCGTGATCTTGCGCGTCAGGCCGCCGCGCGGATCGGCCCGTGCCTCGATATCGAACCGGCAACACCGGTGCTGACGGCGCGTGAAGCCTATGCGCGCGGTGATGCGCTGCTGCCGCCGGCAAGCCTGATCCGCGAATCAGCGCCGGGCGCGCTGGCGGCCGCGCTGGCCGCGGCGCCGCATCGGCTTGGCGGGCAGTTCAGCCTGGGCGGGCAGGAGCAGTTTTATCTGGAGGGGCAGATCGCCTACGCGCTGCCCGCCGAGAATCAGGGGCTGCGCGTGCTGTGCTCCACCCAGCATCCGAGTGAAATGCAGCATCTGATCGCCCATGCGCTGGGTTGGCGCAGCCATCAGGTGCTGGTCGAATGCCGGCGGATGGGCGGCGGCTTCGGCGGCAAGGAATCGCAATCGGGGCTGTTCGCGTGCTGTGCCAGCATTGCCGCGGCGCGGCTGGGCAGGCCGGTGAAGCTGCGGCTCGATCGCGATGATGATTTCATCATGACCGGGCGGCGGCATCCGTTCGAATATGATTACGATGTCGCATTCGATGACGACGGCCGGATTACCGGCATCGAGGCGACGCTGATCGCCAATGGCGGGCATTCGGCGGATCTTTCGGGTGCGGTGATGACGCGCGCGCTGTGCCATCTGGATAACGCGTATTATCTGCCGGAGGTCGCGATCAACGGGTTTGTCGCGCGCACCAATACCCAGAGCAACACGGCGTTTCGCGGGTTCGGCGGGCCGCAGGGGGCGTTGCTGATCGAGATTGTGATGGACCGGATTGCGCGGCATCTCGGGCGTGATCCGCTCGCTGTGCGACGGGCGAATTTCTATGGGGTGGCGAGCCGCAACGTCACGCCGTATCGCCAGACGGTCGAGGATAATGTGATTGCGGCGCTGGTCGATGAATTGGTGGCGCAGGCGGATTACCAAGGGCGGGTTGCGGCGGTCGCTGCGTTCAACCGTTCTAATTCCGTACTGAAAAAAGGGATTGCGCTGACGCCGGTGAAATTCGGCATTTCGTTCAACGTGCCGCATCTCAACCAGGCGGGCGCATTGGTGCATGTGTACGCCGATGGCAGCGTGCTGGTGAACCATGGCGGCACCGAGATGGGGCAGGGGCTGAACACCAAGGTGGCGCAGGTGGTGGCGGATGCGCTGGGCATCGGGTTTGCGGCGGTGCGTTGCAGTGCCACCGATACGTCGAAAATCGCCAATACTTCGGCCACCGCGGCATCGACCGGCGCTGATCTGAACGGCATGGCGGCGCGGGATGCGGCGATGACGATTCGCAACCGGCTCGCCGAATTCGCGGCGGCCCGCCATGGCGGTGAGGCCGCCGATGTCCAGTTTGCCAATGACGTGGTGCGGGTCAGTGGGATCGCGCTGGCGTTCGCAACCCTGGTGCGCCAGGCCTATGAGGCGCGGGTGCAGCTGTGGAGCGACGGATTTTACGCGACGCCGAAAGTGCACTGGAATCCGAAGGGTTTGCACGGGCGGCCGTTCTACTACTTCGCCTATGGTGCTGCGGTGAGCGAGGTGATCATTGATACGCTGACCGGCGAGGTTTCGCTGCTGCGCGCGGATATTCTGCACGATGCCGGGCGCTCGCTGAACCCCGCGATCGATATCGGGCAGATCGAAGGCGGTTTCATTCAAAGCATGGGTTGGCTGACCACCGAAGAGCTGGTGTGGCACGCAACCGATGGGCGGTTGCTGACCCATGCGCCCAGCACCTACAAGATTCCCACCGCGAACGATTGCCCGGCGGCACTGCACACCAGATTGTTCGATAACCCGAACGCCGAGCCCACCATTCATCGCTCGAAGGCGGTCGGTGAGCCGCCGATGTTGCTGGCATTTTCAGTGCTGCTTGCGATTCGCGATGCGATTGCCGCAATCGGTGGGCCGGGCGCCGACCCGGATTTGCGCGCGCCGGCGACGCCTGAAGCAGTGCTCGATGCGATCGCCTCGCTCGATGCGGTGCGGCCGTGATACCGTTGGGTGTTTGCATCGAAATATCGACGGTGCTGGGTTCGGCACCGCGCGAGCCGGGGGCGCGGATGCTGGTGCGGTTGGGCGATACCGAGGGCAGCATCGGCGGTGGTCAGCTTGAATATGGCGCGGTGGCGACGGCGCGGCGGTTGCTGATGGTGTGGCGGGATGATCCTGCCCGTGCCACGGCAGTTTCGGAAACCGCAGCGCTGGGACCGCAGCTTGGCCAGTGCTGCGGCGGGGTGGTGAGCCTGCGGTATCTGCCCTGGTTTGCCTCGCATCTGCCGCCGGAGCCTGCGTTGTTTCATTTGCAACTGCATGGCGCGGGTCATGTCGGGCGGGCGCTGGTCGCGGTGCTGGCGGGGTTGCCGTGTTCGATCGACTGGATCGATTGCCGCGAGGAGGCGATGCCGGCGTATCATTTCGGTGGTGCGGCGCGGCTCGAGCGGCGGCTGGTCGCCGACCCGGCTTGTGCTGTCGCAGACGCACCGGCGGGGAGCCTGTTTCTGGTGATGACGCATAGCCACGCGCTGGATGCGGAGATTACCGCGGCGGCGTTGCAGCGGGGCGATGCGGCCTATGTCGGGCTGATCGGCTCGGCGACCAAGCGGGCGCGGTTTGAACATCGCTGGCGGCGGCGGGGTTTTTCGCAAAGCGTGATCGAGCGGCTGACCTGTCCGATCGGGGTTGCCGGGATTGCGGGCAAGCAGCCGGCAGTCCTGGCCTTGGCGATCGCTGCACAATTGCTTCAGGCATGTCCGGCGCAGCCCGGCACTGCATCGATCGCTCCGATACTGGCCGCCGCCGGGTGCGAGACGTGCGGCACGACGGCACTGTGCGGGGCGCGGACCGAATGATCATACGAATGCGCTTATGATCGGCATTTGCGCTCATCGCGTCATCCGCCGGCGTGATAAGTGCGGGATCAGCGATCACCGGAGACCAGCATGACCAGTTTGACGACCCATATTCTCGACACCGCGAACGGCCGCCCGGCGGGCGGGGTCACGGTGCGGCTGCAGAGTGTGGCAGCACCCGCAATACCGGTGGCCAGCGCGGTGACGGACGCCAACGGCCGGGCAACGCTGGCGAGCGGCGATCTTGCGAGCGGCGTGTACGATCTGGTGTTCGTAATGGGGCCGTATTTCGCAAACCCATCGGCAGCGCCTGCATTTCTCAGCGACATCGTTCTGCGTGTCGGGATCGATACGGCACAGCCGCATTATCACATTCCGCTCCTGGCATCGCCGTGGAGCTACACCACCTACCGTGGAAGCTGAACCCAGATGATGAGTTACCTGACCGGCTGGGCGATGGCCCTGTTGATCTGGCTCCATGTGATCGCGGCGATCGCGTGGATCGGGGAATCGTTCTATTTCGTGATGCTCGATAACAGCCTGCACAAACCCGATGACGCGGCGGCACAGCAGCGCGGCGTGTTCGGCGAGCTTTGGGCGGTGCATGGCGGCGGGTTCTATCATTCGCAGAAATATCTGGTCTCGCCGCCGCGCATGCCGGCTGATCTGCACTGGTCGAAATGGAAATCCTACGCCACGTGGCTATCGGGGTTTTCGTTGCTGACGGTGATGTACCTGCTCCAGCCGGGCGCTTATCTGATCGACCCTGCGGTCGCCGCGCTCACGCCGCTGACCGCGGCGATTGCGGTGCTCGGTTTTCTGCTGGCCGGTTGGGTTGTGTATGATGCGGCGTGCCGCCTGCTGGGTGCGAACGATCTGGTGCTCGGCATCGTGATCGCCGTGTTCGTAGCTGTCGCCTGCTATGTTTCGACGCATCTGTTTTCGGCACAGGCGGCGTTTCTGATCGTTGGTGCCATGCTGGGTACGATCATGTCGGCCAACGTGTTCTTTCTGATCATTCCAGGCCAGCGCAAGATGGTCGATGCGCTGGCACGCGGCGAGACACCGGACCCGATGCCGGGCAAGCGCGGCAAGCAGCGTTCGGTGCACAACACGTATTTCACCCTGCCGGTGGTGTTCGCCATGCTGAGCAGCCACTTCAGCATGCTGTATGGCGGTTCGGCGAGTTGGTTGAATTTGTGGCTGGCGATGATCGGCGGCGCGCTGATCCGCCAGTATTTCGTCCTGCGCCATACCGGTCGCCAGGATTGGAGACTGCCGGCGGTTGCGGCGGCACTGTTCGTTGCGGTGATCATTCTGGTGGCTCCAGCCGGCGACCTCAGCCTGCCCGGCCCGGCGCAGGCGGGGAATGCGCCGATCGTGAAAACCGCTGCCATCATGCCGATCGTGCGGCAGCGTTGCGCCGCCTGCCATGCCGCGCACCCGCGCCTGATGGCGAGCGCGCCGGCAGGGTTGATGTTCGATACCGCGGCCGAGGTGCAGCAGCACGCGGCCTTGATCGACCAGCAGGCGGTTCAGGCAAAGTCGATGCCACCGGGCAACATCACCCATATCACCAAGGAAGAACGCGGCGAGATCGGCGCGTGGTTTCGGGCCGGTGCGAAATGAGCCGCGAGCCCGACATGATCGAGGCGCTCAATCGCATGAGTGCTGCTGGATTTTCGACCACGCTGGCCGCTGTTTACGAGCACTCGCCCTGGGTCGCCGAGCAGGCGGCACAATGCCGGCCATTTGCAACGATCGAGGTTCTGGCGGGGACAATGCAGAGGCTGGCGCGTGATGCTGATCCAGAAAGGCGTTTGCGACTGCTCCGCGCCCATCCGGAACTCGGGCAGGGTGGACACCTGACCGATCATTCATCGAGCGAGCAGAGCTTCGCCGGTTTCGATCGGCTCACGCCTGAAAGCGCGGAGCAGCTGGCATTCCTCAACCGCCGCTACCGGGAGCGTTTCGGGTTTCCCTTCATCATTGCGGTGCGGGGGCAGAAGGATGCGCCCGCGATCATCGAACGGCTCGAACAGCGGCTCGGCAACGATCCGCCAACCGAGATGACCATTGCGCTTGAAGAGATCGGCCGCATTGCGTGGTTTCGCCTGCAACAGTTAAGAGAGCCCGCGCGCTGAACCAGCGGCGCTCACCTGTTCTACTATGACGGCACCGCGCGATCTGCCGGCGCGCGGCGCAATTCGGTCCAACATCTGAATGCGGTCTATCACCATGGTATCTGCGCTGCGCGGTCCTTTTTTGAGCTACACCGGCAACCCGTTCGAGGTGGATGACCCCTCGTGCTTTCATTATGAATCCGATGGGCTGATCCTGATCGATCGCGGCCGTATCCGCAGTGCGGGGGCGCATGATCCGGCGGTGCTGCCCGCGGGCGTGGTGCCGGTGCACTACCCCGATCATCTGATCATGCCGGGATTTATCGACGCCCATGTGCATTATCCGCAGATGCCGATGATCGGCGCGCACGGGCGCCAGTTGCTCGACTGGCTCAATCACTACGTCTTCGAAACAGAACAGCGCTACGGCGATATCGATTTCGCGCGCATTGTAGCAAAGGCATTTTTACGCGAGTCGTTGCGCGCAGGCGTGACGACGCCGATCACCTATTGCACGGTACATCCGGAATCGGTCGATGCCTATTTCGAAGAAGCATCGAAACTCGGGCTGCGCACCGGTGCCGGCAAGGTGTTGATGGATCGCAATGCGCCGGTGGGTCTGCGTGATACCGCACAGAGTGGTTACGACCAATCAAAGCGTCTCGCCGCGCGCTGGCACGGCCACGGGCGGCTGTTCTACGCCGTCACACCGCGCTTCGCGCCGACCAGCACCGAGGCGCAGCTCGAGCTCGCGGGCACGTTGCGCCGCGAGATCGATGGGCTTTACATGCAGACCCATCTTTCGGAGAATCGTGCGGAACTCGCCTGGGTTGCCGATTTGTTTCCTGCGAGCCGCGATTATCTCGATGTGTACGACCGGTTCGGGCTGGTCGGCCGGCGCTGCCTGTTCGGCCATGCGATTCACCTGAGCGAGCGCGAATGGGCGCGGCTCGCGGAAGCGGAGGCGACGGTGGTGCATTGCCCGACCTCCAACCTGTTTCTCGGCTCTGGTCTGTTCAATCTGAAGCGCGCGCTGGTTTCGGCCAATCCGGTGCGTACCGCGCTGGGGTCCGACCTCGGTGCCGGGACGAATTTTTCACCGCTGGCAACGCTGGCCGAGGCCTACAAGATCGCGCAGTTGCGCGACGATGCGCTAAGCCCGCATCAGGCGTTTTATCTCGCGACCCTCGGCTCCGCCCGCGCGATCGATCAGGCGCAGCATATCGGGCGCATCGCGCCGGGGCAGGATGCCGATCTGGTCGTACTCGACCCGAAGGCGACGCCTCTGCTGGCGGCGCGGCACGAGTTTGTCACCTCGCTGGAGGAGTTGTTGTTCGTGCTGATGACCCTCGGGTCCGATCGGGTGGTGCGGGCGACCTATGTGGCCGGGCACAAGCAGCACGATCGGGATGATCCGGCGGGCGTTGCGGCATGACCGCGCCGCAATTCGAGGCCGGAGCACCGGGTCGATGCACGGGCCATGATCGATCGCGGTCCGTTTGCGATGTTGTTTATCCGCTGCAAATTCGGCATCAGTCACCACCCGGCCGCGTTCATCACGGCCGGGGATGCGGCGCTCGCCGTTGCCGTGCTGACCGATTTTCTGACCCGTTTTGATCCCCGCGTTTCCAATCAAGGACCATCCCAGTGACCCAGCAAGCTGCCACCACGATCGCGACCTTTCTGCACGGCGAGCGCGCACGCCAGACCGAATTCCTGGCGGCGCTGGTCCGCGCACCGTCCGACAATCCGCCCGGCGATTGCGCGGGCCACGCCGAGGTTGCGGCACAATTGCTGGAGGGGCTGGGCCTCACCGTCGAACGCCATGTCGTGCCGGCCGCGCGCGCTGGCGAAACCGGCATGATCAGCGCGACCAACCTGGTGGTGCGCCATCGCTTCGGCCCGGGGCCGGTCGTCGCCCTCAATGCGCATGGCGACGTGGTGCCGCCGGGTGATGGCTGGACGCATGATCCCTATGGCGCGACGATCGAGGATGGCTGGATGTTCGGGCGCGGGGTTGCGGTGTCGAAATCCGATTTCGCGACCTATACCTGGGCGCTGCTCGCGTTGATCGCGCTCGATGGACCGCTGCACGGCGCCATCGAGCTGCATTTCACCTATGACGAGGAAGCCGGCGGTGCGATCGGGCCCGGGCTTTTGCTGGAGGAGGGGATTTCGAAACCCGACCTCGCGATCGGTGCCGGATTTTCCTATGCCGTGGTCAATGCCCATAATGGCTGCCTGCATCTTGAAGTGCAGGTCGAGGGCCGCTCGGCGCATGCCGCCATGCCGTTCACCGGCATCGATGCGCTGGAAGCGAGCACCGCCGTTCTGGCCGCGCTATATGCCCAGCGCCCGATCCTGGCCGAGACCACATCCGCGATCGGCGGCATCGGCAGTCCGCAACTCACGGTCGGGCTGATCAAGGGCGGCATCAACACCAATGTCGTGCCCGATCGCGTCACGTTCCGGCTCGACCGGCGCATGATCCCTGAGGAAAATCCCGCAACGGTCGAGGCGGAATTGCGCGCGATCATCGAGCAGTCGGTGCGGGCGGTGCCGGGCGCGACCGTGACGGTCCGCCGGATTCTGCTCGCCGAGCCGCTGGTTCCCGCGGCGGGGGCGGCCGCGCTGACCACGCTGCTATGCCGCCACGCCTCACGGATCATGGGCGAAACCGTCACCGCCAAGGGCGTGCCACTCTATACCGATGCGCGGCATTATGCCGCCGCCGGCGTGCCGATCGTGCTGTATGGCGCCGGGCCGCACACGATCGAAGAGGCGAACGCGCATCGGGCGGATGAAAAACTGCCGTTGAGCGATTTGTACAAAGCCACCGAAGTCGTGGCGCTGACGCTTGCGGAGCTGTTCGGCGCGACGCCATGAGCTTGGCCGCGCCCTATCCGCGCGATCTGGCGGGATACGGGCGCACCCCGCCCGATCCGCAATGGCCGGGCGGGGCCAGGATATGCGTGCAGTTCGTGGTCAATTACGAGGAGGGCGGCGAGAACAATATCCTGCACGGGGATGCGGCGTCCGAGGCGTTTCTGTCGGAGATTCCCGGTGCGGCGCCCTGGCCGAACGCGCGGCACTGGAACATGGAATCGGTGTATGAATATGGCGCGCGCGCCGGGTTCTGGCGGCTCTGGCGGCTGTTCACCGGCCGGCAGATCCCGGTTACGGTGTATGGCGTCGCCACCGCCCTGATGCGCGGTCCCGAGCAGGTCGCGGCGATGCAGGAGGCCGGCTGGGAAATCGCGTCCCACGGGCTCAAATGGATCGATTATCGCGATGTTCCGCGCGCCGTCGAGGCGGCGCATCTGCGCGAGGCGATTGCGCTGCATACGCGCATTACCGGCGCGGCACCGAGCGGGTTTTACCTTGGCCGTTGCTCGATGAACACGCGTGAGCTGGTGATGGCGCAGGATTGTTTCGCCTATTCATCGGACAGCTATGCCGATGATCTGCCCTATTGGGTCGCTGCGGCGAACGGCAGCCACCTGGTCATTCCCTACACGCTCGATGCCAATGACATGAGGTTTGCCACCAGCCCCGGTTACGCCTCCGGCGATGATTTCTTCGCCTATCTGCGCGACAGTTTCGATTGGCTGCTGCATGAGGGCCGCGCCGGCAGTCCGAAAATGCTGAGCGTCGGCTTGCACTGCCGCCTTGCCGGTCGGCCGGGGCGGGCGGCGGCGCTGGCGCGCTTTATCGACCACGTCGCGGCGCAACCCGATGTGTGGGTTGCGCGGCGGATCGACATCGCGCGGCATTGGCGTGCGGTTCACCCGCCGGGCTAACGCGCGGACTGTTCGAGTTGTTCGAGCGCGCGCGGCAGCAGGCGGGCGAGGCGGGTTGCCCAGGCGGCCTCGGCGGCTTTGGTTGCAATCAGATCCTGGCGGATTTCGAGTTCGGCGTAATCGAGCCCGTTGCGTTCGGCGTGCACCGGCACGCCGTAGTCGGTTGCATCCGAGACCGCATAGGGGTCGTTTTCCGTGACGATCAGATCGCCCTCCGCGCGCAGCAGATCGGCCAGGATCAGTGAAAAGCGAGGGTTGCGGTTGAACAGCACGGCGGCGTGCATCGGCCGCGCGTGGCCGTGAAAGACCGGCGTGAAACTATGCATGGCAATATAGATCGTTCGTTGGCCGCGCGCGCTGCGGGCCGCGATCTCGCCGGCGATCATGCTGTGATAGGGCGCGAAGATCGCCTGCATCCTTGCGTGTTTCGCCGCATCGTCCAGGCCGTGATTGCCGGGGATCGGGGTCGCTTCGGAAACCTCGGGAAAGGCGCTCGGTGCCGCCGGCGAGCGGTTGCAATCGATCACCAAGCGCGAATAAGTCTGCAAAATCGCGGTGGCACCGAGCTGTAGCGCGAGTTGTTCGGTCACGCCGGCGATGCCGATATCCCAGCCGATATGCCGCTGGCGTTCGGCCTCGCTCACGCCGAGGTCGCCGAGCGCATTGGGAATGCGGCGCCCCGCATGATCGGCGGTGAGCAGGAAGGCGCTGGTCGCGTCGGGGTAGAGGTGGCGGCAGGGCGGCGGTTCGTCGGGGAGTAGCATGGGTGGGAGAGTATCGGGTTTTGGGCCGGGAGGCGAGGTTGGGCGTGAGGGAAGGGAAGGCTTCTTTTTTGTAAAAAAGAAGCAAAAAACTTTCCGACTCTGGGGCACGGGCGTTTTCAAAGGCACGGGCCCAGATTAACGAAGTTTTTTTTGCTTCTTTTTTGTTCACAAAAAAGAAGACTCTTCCCTTACCCTTCGCCTTCTACCCCCGCGCCCGCTGCGCCAACCCCAGCAGCGTCTGCCGCGCGATCGCCTCCGGCACGCTGCCGGTGCGTTTGCAATCGGCTTCGGCACGCAGAGCACGGTCGATCGCGGCGATAATCGCGGGTTCGCGCCAGATGCCGGCGGCCTTGATCACCGCACCCTGGCGGCGGAAAAACACCGGCGGCCGGCGGGCCGCGAGCGCGTCGCGCGGGTTGGCACCGTGCGCGATCGCCTCCGCCATCAGGCGCAGGCCGGAAAGCTCGGTCAGCAGCACCCGAAGGATCGCCACCGCCGCCGCGCCCTCATCGATCGCGAGGCTGATGGCGTGGTCGGCCGCCCTTGGGTTGCCGCCGAGCGCTGCGTCGATCGCATCATGCATCGAGGCGGTGCCCTGGTCGTCGAGCACGGCGTCGATATCGGCGATGGTGATCGTGCCGCCGGGGCCGGCGTAGAGAATGAGGCGTTCGGCGGCATCGGCCAGCGCGCCGGATTCACCGCCCAGCCGCCCGGCGGCGAGGGTCAGCGCGTCGCGCGCGATGCCGACCCCGGCGGCGCGCAAGGCGGTTTCCAGCATCGGGCCGCGCGCCGCAGCATCGGGGATGTAGCAGGCGATCGCGGCGGCGTCACTGTGCTTTTCGGCGAGCGTGCGCAGTTTCGAGCGGCCGTTGAGGTCGCCGCCGGTCGCGATGACCAGGGCATCGCCCCGTGTGGCAAGTGCCGCCTCGAACGAGGGTGCCTGCTTGTCGCCGACATCGCGGATCAAAATCACCTTGCGCCCGCCGCCGAATGCCTGCGCAGTCGCTTCCTCCGGCAGCCGATCCGCCTGCTCCGCATCAAGCTCGGCAAGCCGGAACGGATCGTCGAGCGAGCCGGCGATGCGCCTGGCCAGGGCGCGCGCCCGGTCGGTAACCAGGGAGGTGTCCGGGCCGTAGATCAGTACCAAACGGGTGGCGCCGGGGTCGGCCAGAAACCGATCGGCCTGGCGCGCGTCTAGTTTCATGGGGTGGTGCCGTTTGAGAAGAAAGGCCAGGGGCGCTCCCTCCGGAGCCATTCCAGCGATGAAGAGCATCGCTGGAACCTTCGGCTCCTCCGCCCCTGGACCCCGTTAAAGGCCCCGCGGGCAAGATGCCCGCTGGCTCCGCCCTTAGTGGGGGGTTCGGGGGGCAAAGCCCCCTGATCTTGCTTCCCAAACGGCACCACCCCAACGGCCCGGCACTACGCCCCATGATCGGGGTGAGCGCGGAAATAGAGTGCCAACTGCATCGCGATCTGGTTGGCCAGTTCGCGCGCCAGCTGGTGGCGCATGATGCCGCCATCAAGCGTGTTGGCGAAATACTGGTTGTCGATGATGTTTTCCGCGTCCATCGCCTGGGCGTTGCCTTTGGCGAGCGCCGTGGTCAAATTGCCTTCGGGCGTGAGTTCCCAATGCGCGGTGGCGAGGAAGCGGTTGCGCGTGTTCGAGGTATCCTGCTGCACGCCGATGATCTGCACCGAAATCCCGTACTGCACCGTCAGGTGATAGCGATAGTAGCTGGGCGCGCCATCGCGCTGCAACGCCGCTTCCAGCGCCTGGTGCATCAACTGGCCCTGGCGATCGGCCAGCGGTGCGATGTCGATTTCATCCATCTGCGCCGCGATGCGCGCGGGCTGGCCGGCCTGCGGGCCGTACAGCGGGTGAAAGCCGCAGGCCGACAGGGCCAGCACGCAGGGTAGGGCGAGGTACCTACGCACGGATCACGAAATTCAAAATCCGGTCCGGCACATGGATGCGCTTGACGATGGTGACACCGTCGAGCGCCTGCGCGATTTTCGGCTCGGCCATCGCGGCCGCGATCGCGGTTGCCGCATCCGCCCCCGGTGCGAGGTCGATCGTGCCGCGCAGCTTGCCCATGATCTGGACCGCGAGCGTCACCCGATCGCGCCGCAGCAGATCAGCCGCGGCGGTCAGCCACGGCAGGTCCGCCACCAGCGGCGCGCCGGGTTCGATCAACGCATGGGCTTCCTCGGCGACATGCGGAATGATCGGCGCTGCGAGGCGGATCAGCGCCGTCACCGCTTCGCGCCGTGCCGCTGCCATGCCGGGTGCGGCCTTGGCCTCGGCATCGGTGATCGCGTTGCTCAACTCATAGAGCCGCGCGATCGCCACGTTGAAGGCGAACCCATCGATCGCTTCGGTCACCCCGGCGATCGCCCGGTGGGTGGCCTGGCGCAGCACGCGCGCGGCACCGCTGGCCTGATCGAGCGGCGTGGCATCGGGTGCATCCTGCGTCAGGCTGCGGGCGAGCCGAAAGAGGCGCTGCACGAAGCGGAACGCGCCCTGCGCCCCGGCCTCGGTCCATTCGACATCGCGCTCCGGCGGATTGTCCGACAGGGTGAACCAGCGCGCCGCATCCGCGCCGAACCGCTCGATCACCACGCTGGGATCGACCGTGTTGCGCTTGGATTTCGACATTTTCTCGATCGGGCCGACGATCACGGGCCGTCCGTTGCTGGTCGCCGTACCATCGCTGTGCTTGACCACCTCATCGGGGTAGAGCCAGCGGCCGTCTTCGGATTTATAGCTCTCATGCGTCACCATGCCCTGGGTGAACAGCCCGGCGAAGGGCTCATCGACCCCGACATGGCCAAGCCGGTGCATCGCCCTGGTGAAGAACCGCGCATACAGCAGGTGCAGGATCGCGTGTTCAATGCCGCCGATATATTGATCGACCGGCATCCAATGCTTCGTCGCCGCCACATCGGTCGGGGTTTCGGCATGGGGGGCGCAGAACCGGGCGAAATACCACGAACTGTCGACGAAGGTATCGAACGTGTCGGTCTCGCGCAGGGCCGCCGCCCCGCATTGCGGGCAGGCGACGTGCTTCCAGGTCGGGTGATGATCGAGCGCGTTGCCCGGCCGGTCGAACGGCAGATCATCGGGCAGGCGCACCGGCAAATCCTTGGCCGGTACCGGCACCGTGCCGCAGATTTCGCAATGGATCACCGGGATCGGGCAACCCCAGGCGCGCTGGCGCGACACGCCCCAGTCGCGCAGGCGCCAGTTCACCACGCCCTGGCCGATGCCGCGCTGTTCCAGCTCGGCGATGACGCGCGTTTTGGCGGCAGCGACATCGAGCCTATCGAGGAAGTCGGATGCCACGATCACGCCATCGCCGGTCAGCGCGACGGTGCCGACCTCGGCCGCCGGCTCGCCTTTGGCCGCGACGACCACGGTCACGTCGAGCCCGTATTTGCGGGCGAAATCAAGGTCGCGCTGGTCATGCGCCGGGCAGCCGAAAATCGCGCCGGTGCCGTATTCCATCAGCACGAAATTCGCGATCCACACCGGATAGGTCGCGGCGGTGAACGGGTGTTTCACCCGCAGACCGGTATCGAACCCGCGCTTTTCCGCGGCTTCGATCGCGGCTTCGGACGTGCCGCTGCTCTGGCAATCGGCGATGAAGGCGGCGGCCTCGGCGTTCCGGGCCGCAACCGTGGTCGCCAGCGGATGATCCGGCGCGATCGCGAGGAAACTCATGCCGAACAGCGTATCCGGCCGCGTCGTATAGACCTTGACGTGATCGATGCCGTCCAGCGGGGTGGCGAGGGCGAAGGACACATTCGCGCCTTCGCTCCGCCCGATCCAGTTGCGCTGCATGGTGCGCACCCGCTCCGGCCAGCGGTCGAGCGTATCGAGCCCGGCGAGCAGATCTTCGGCGAATTCGGTGATCTTGAAAAACCATTGGCGCAGCTTGCGCTTTTCGACCAGCGCGCCGGATTTCCAGCCGCGCCCGTCGATCACCTGTTCGTTCGCCAGCACGGTGAGATCGACCGGGTCCCAGTTGACCGCCGACTCCCGCCGGTAGGCGAGGCCCGCGCGCCAGAAATCCAGAAAGATCTTTTGCTGCTGGCCGTAATATTCGGGGTCGCAGGTGGCGAATTCGCGCGACCAGTCGATCGACAGGCCCACCAGTTTGAGGTCGTCGCGCATCGCTTCGATGTTCTGATGCGTCCATTGCGCGGGATCGACGCCGCGCTCACGCGCCGCGTTTTCCGCCGGCAGGCCAAACGCATCCCACCCCATCGGGTGCAGCACATCGAACCCCTGGGCGCGGCGGGTCCGCGCGATCACATCGCCGATCGCGTAGTTCCGCACATGACCGATGTGGATTTTGCCGGATGGATAGGGAAACATTTCCAGAACGTAGCATTTCGGCCGCGTGCCGCTCGGCTGGTCGGTCGTGGTGAAGCACCCGGCCGCGGCCCATGCCGCCTGCCAGCGCGGCTCGGCCGCCCGGAAGTCATAGGCGTGGTCGGAGCCTTGATCGGGCGCCAGATCGGGCTGGTTCTGGTCCATCCGTTCAGCCGTTCAACTGCCCGGCCGCCTTGAGTTGCGCGGCCCGGGCCAGGATGCGATCCTCGATGCCGTTGGTGGTTGCCGGATCGACCGGTTGATCGACCCAGTCGCCACCCTGGCGGATCTGGCGGAAAATCGACACTTTCACATCGTTGGCCGAGAGCATGCTGCCCAGCACATACGCCGTCGCCTTGAAACGCTCGTTCGGCGTCGCGGGCGGCGAATACCAATCCGTGATGATCACGCCGGCGAACGAGCGAGGCGCGCCACAAATAGGCGTTGACCGCAACACCGGTCGCCGAGCCACCCGGCGCGGCATGCCCACCGCCGCCGAGCGTGAGCAGGTTGCCCAGGCCGCCGCCGGGATGGTTCATCGCGGGCGGGGTGTACTGCGTCTGCGGGTTGTTGACCTGTGCGGCCGTCAACGGTTTGCTGCTGCTGCATGAAGCAAGACCGAGGGCCGCGACCGCCAGAAATACCAGCGCCGGGCCTTGGTTGAAACGCTTTGTGACCAGTTTGCTGTGAAGCCGCACGTTCATCTCCGCTCAGTCGCAGCAGGAAGTCTGCGCGACACTGTGGGGTGTTTAGCCTTGCTGCCGCCTGACGCCAAGGGCAAGTGAGACACGAGCAGGCAGGGCGCTGTTTTTTGAAATAAACCGTGCATCCGTGACCCGAGTGCGACCGACCACAAAAAAGGGGGCGACGGCTCACACCGTCGCCCCCGTTATTGGTTCGGCGTATCAGCCGATCGTCAGATTACCACTTGAGAGCGGCACCCGCGCCGATCGCCTGGCTGTGCATGCGGTTGCCCACGGTGGTGTTGGTCTTGCTGTTGGCGAAGTCGAAGCCGTACTGCTTGCGCTGGCCATACAGATAGGTGACGAACAGACCGAGGTTCGGGGTGACGGCGTAGTTGGCACCGACCGCAACACCATTGTCCTGCTCGGTACGGCCGACGCCGTTACCCGGCAGATGCGCACCGGCGCTCTGGTTGTTGAAGTAGTAGGCGCCGACGGTGGCCGGGCCGGCGGTGTATTCGGCGCTGACCAGCCAATCAAAGGCGTTACGCTGGCCGGGGAGCAGGAAGGTGTAGCCGTTGTTGACCTGGCCGTCCTTCGCGTTCGCGCCAACCATGAACCCCGCGTAGGAAATCTGACCACCAACGGTGGCGATGCCCAGACCCTTGTAGCCGGTCTCATGCGTGATTGCGCCGGTCTCCGGTGACACGATCGTCTCGATCGAAGACCCCGTGCTGTTGCCGATCGGCGAGGACTTGATGTACCCGCCCGAAACCTTCACGCCAACGCCACTGAATTCGCCGGTATACTGAACCATCGCGTCGAGCGTATTCTTGCGGCGGGCGCTGCCGGCGCCACCAGGCGCGCTGGCGAGGGCCGCGCAAGTGCTCTGCGCCACGGTGCAGGCGGCGAGACCTTCCTTGATACCGTTCGAATTCGGCTCAAAGCCGATACCCGCGTTGAAACCGGCGAAGGTCGGCGTGAGGTACACGATTTTGAGCGAGGTATAGAGCGCGCCGGTATCGGAGAACAGCCAGGTCGGGTGCGCAGCGCTCGGCACGATCGAACCGATGCCGCCGTCCGAGTTCCACTGATTGCCATCGCCGAAGTTTTCAAACACGCCATCCTGCATCAGAGTCCAGGGGCCATCGCCCTGGCCGATCCGCACGATGCCGGCTTCCTTGGTGCCCAAATAGGCATAGGCGCGGCGGATCACGAGCGATTCCGTACCGTTCGCGGCACCGTTGGCGACAGCGTTTTCCTGCTCGCCCTGACCGGGATTGGTGTACGCATCGCGAATTTCCGAAGCGACACCGTATTCGAACCCGCCGGTCGTCATCGCATCAAAACCGGGATACAGGCGCAGGAACCCTTCGTTGGCGATCGGGTTCAGCTTGTAGCCGCCATAGCTGTTGACCGAGGAGCCAACGGCATCGAGCTGGTACGTGAACAAACCGTTCAAATGAACGACCAGCGTGCCCGGCTTCGGCGGCGTGGCTGCCTGTGCGTGCGCGGCACCGGTTGCTCCGGCTACCATGCCCAACGTGGCCACCGAGGCCAGTAGGAATTTGCGCATATAAACCTCCATGTTGCCGGTCTCCCGGCGTTAACCCTGTTTTCGACCCGGCCAATGCTTCAACATCAACCTTTTCACTACCGCGCCAAAATACAGACGTCGGAAGCGTGCGAGCGGATAAAACGCATTTACCGAGACGGAAGCAACATGCCGAACCGCTGTTTTCGGCTATTTCGATCGCCTGTTGTTTCGATGCCACAGTATATGTCACTCAGATGACAGGGCCTCGATCGCGCCGAACCCGCCGCAACCTTCCCCAAACCGCCGCCCGACCACGCCTGTCACGCCGCCCAGCGCCAGGACCGGCACGCGGCAACGCCGTGCCAGCGCCGCCCATCGCACCGGCCCCAGCGCACCCGCACCCGGATGACTCGCCGTTGCGAATGCCGGCGATAGAAACACCAGCGACGCAAGCACCCCCCGCGCCGCGATCATTTGCCCACAATCATGCGCCGAAGCGGTGTTGACCGCGCCGCGATAACGCGCCCGCGGCGGCACGCCGCCCCGCAAATGCACCCCCGCACCCAACGCGGCTGCCAGCCGCCAATCGCCGGCAATCACCAGCGTGATCCGCCGGCTCCGACACAGCGCCGCCACCTGTCGCGCCAGCGCCGCCCGGCCGGGCGCACCGTCATGGCGGAACACCACGCCGCTGATCCCGCGCGGCAGCGCCGCAATCGCGGCCAACAGATCAGGCTGGCGACGTTCATCGCTAAACAGCCACAAAGTCGGATGCCGCGCCCGCCGCCGGCGCTTGACCGCGCGGGCCAGGCTGATCAGGTGTTGATCCATGACCGATGATCATCCGATTCCCGACATCGCCGCAACCATCGCTGCCCTCAACCGCCGCATCACCCAGGCCGCCGCCGGGCGCGCGGTCACGCTGATCGCGGTTTCGAAAACCAAACCCGCCACCGCGATCGAGGCCGCCCTCGCCGCAGGCCAGTTGGTGTTCGGCGAAAACCGCGTCCAGGAAGCCGCGCTGAAATTCCCGCCACTGCGGGTGACCCACCCCGACATCGACCTGCACCTGATCGGCCCGCTGCAAACCAACAAGGCACGCGACGCCGTTCTGCTGTTCGACCAGATCGAAACGCTCGACCGCCCCAAACTCGCCGACGCCCTCGCCGCCGCCGCCGAGCGGGAAGGGTCGATGCCGAACCTGCTGGTGCAGATCAACATCGGCGATGAACCGCAAAAAGCCGGCGTCGCGCGCGCCGAGGCCGATGCATTCATCCGCGCCATGCGCGCCCGCTTCGGCGCCGCGCTGCTAGGGCTCATGGCCATCCCGCCGGTCGGGCAGGACCCGGCACCATATTTCCGCGATCTCGTGGCGATGGCCGATCACCACGGCCTGCCGGTTCGCTCGATCGGCATGTCGGATGATTTCGAAATCGCCATCGCCTGCGGGGCGACGCAGGTGCGGATCGGGTCCGCCTTGTTTGGCGGGCGGTAAGGCGGGGGAAGCAAGGCCTACTTTTTTGTAAAAAAGTAGCAAAAAACTTTTATTCGTCAGTATAGTGCGGTGGATGGGGCGGTAACCACATCATAGATGCGCGGCATTATCGGTCGATCGCGGCGATCGATCGGCTCATATGAACGATCGTGCGGCCATCGTCCTTGACCTCCTCATGATCGATCGCAAAGCCAAGTTGTTGGTACAGCGAAATGTTACGGGTCATTTTCCGGTTGGTATAATACCAACCTGAGGTTCCGTTGACTCGAAAGTGATTTGTCGCGGCTCGGGCGGGTATGATTCGCTGAACTTCCCTGGAGGAGGTTTGCGATGACGGT
>NZ_NCJX01000060.1:0-35716 GCF_002282635.1 Acidiphilium sp. 34-64-41
CCCGGCGGGAATCCGCAAAATGCTCGACGCCTCAATTTCCGACGTCCTGTTGCATATCGGACTCAGTGAACCATCAGTTCAGAGGGTTGAACAGCCCTGCCGTCTAACTGGCGGTCCGCAGGCACGCTTTCTACCGGTGTTTCAAGCCGCGATAACACATATTATCGCGCGTAGTGCAATTATTCGGGGGGCTATCGGGGTAGGGGAGGGGAGGCGCCTGGATTGCGACCTGGCATAGATGATTCCGTGGTGTCAGTTGTCCGACAGGCTTCCGGTTCGAAGAGCTGCAGCTACAGTTAGCCGGCTACGTGCTGCCTGATTAGGTGAGTCACCGCCTTGAGGTGGCTGCTAAAATCATACCATGAAAGTATGAGTAATATATAAAAGCACACTATTAATACATTTTATGGTTGGACCTATCTCTCATTGCAGAGCAGGGGACCCCCTGCATCATTTGATCAAGGAGAGACTCCCATGCGTAAATTCACCCTTCTGGCATCAGTTCTGACCATCGCCGGCGCATTCGCACCTATGGCGGCGAACGCTTCGGTCGGCACGTCGATCTACCAGCCCGGCCCGATCATCGTTCACGCGCCCTCGAACCCCGCGACCGTCAAACACGCCAAGCTGGCTGATGGCCGTACAGTTCACACTAACCAACTGAACGCGATCCAGCGCAACCGCGCAACCGTCTAATCAACCGCTGCCTTCGACCGGCGTAAGCCGGCCGACGGCACTCCTCATCCACGCGAACCAAGGATTTGTGCCATGACCAAAATGACCGCTATCGCTGTTTTCGCTGCCACCCTCGGCCTCTCAATGCCGCTGATCGCGCAAGCCGCGCCGTCCCCGACCCAGCACGACCAACTAGTCCAGAAGATCAACAACGCCTACGGCACGCAATTTCCCACGAGCGCTCCTTCCGTTACCGCGCCTGGCCCCAGCCGCTAAGTGTAAACGCTCGCAATCATCGGGGCTTTTGGTCGCAAACAGAGGCGATTCCTGCTTGGATCATCTGACCGGAATCGACCGTATTCGATCGGTCGATTTTACCATGCCCACAAATTAGGCTGTGACCGTTAAGGACAAGAGGCCTTATCGAGCACGGATTTTGGACAAAGATACTCTTTGTGAGATTAGCCGGTCGGTGTGGCACGAAATTCAAACAACTTTCACCACGCCGACCGGATGCAGTGCGGGTAACTCAGGTGCGTTTCTGACGTTTACGAACAAGCAAGCCGAGCGCAATTAAGCCGGTTCCTAGTAAAGCGAGAGAACCAGGCTCCGGAACCGAGATTTGCTTGGTGCTTGATGTAACGGCAGCGAATTCAAACGAGACCTTCTGGCTACCAGCGACAACCTGATTGAAGCCGCCATTAACATTGATGTTGATGTAAGCCGAGCCACCATAGGTCCGGACACCGGTTGCAGGTACATTCGCGGCTGCCGCAATCTCTGCGCCTGTGACCGACCCGAGCAGTGTATTCCCATTATAAAACGAAAGAACATTCTCGTACCCGAGCTGACCATCAACCGAACCCCAAAGCAACCCGAGGTAGCTCTGCGAGGTCGCAAAATTGAAATCAATTATACCGCTCGATGTCGGGGATACGGAATAGCCTCCGGTAGTGGTGATAGACGGGTTGGACGTCAGCCCTGTCGAGAAATAATTTCCAGTGTAGGCTGTTCCCGAGGAGGTGATCGGCGCAGCATAGTGGTCCGGTGAGCTGCCGTTGACGATTGCACCTGGAGCAGCAGTCGTGATTGTAACGCCATTCGTGGTGCCGGTCTTAGCAGCGACCGGGGTTGTACCAGTTAGAATGGTGGTCGGCGATCCGAAGAAGCTGATGGCGCCTGCATAGGCGGAGCCACTCATTGCGATTGCAGCAACTGTACCGGCGAGAAGAACTGATTTCAAAGACATTTTCATTGTTTAACCCTCATCAAGAATTTATTGCTCGAAAAAGACATAGCAAATATCGTGCCATTTATAATTATCTATTAAATACAGCACGTTATGTAATCGCCGCTATAAAACTCTAGTGAATGTGTAAAGAATCCTGACAATCGTTACGAAATAATCACAACCTTTGAAAGCAACGCCGATCATTTCTTCGCTTTTAGGTTTATGGGGCGTAGTGAAGTGTAAAGGCGCTACAAGAGGTGGTGGCCTGGAAGCTGGGCGAGACGGCCCTTGAGGGGGTCAATATCGATCTGATGCCACCAGAACGGGTCCGGGCGATCCGGCGCAAGGTGGCGCGCTCGGTGCGCGCCTTCGAAGCTCGATTCGGCATTCCGGCTTCGACGGTAAACAATTGGGAACAGGGTCGCCGAAAGCCTGATCCGGCCGCCCGGCTCCTATTGAAGATTATCGAGACTGACCCCGAAGTCGTGGAGCGAGCCGCTTCGACGTAAGCCTTCAGCCGCGCCAAATTCAATCATTCAGAGAGAACGCCCGCGTTATGTCCGGAATCGATCATATGCGGGCGGGCGATTTTGCCGTGCCAGAAACCAGGCTGTGACGGTCAAGGACAAGTTAACCTTATCGAGTATGGATTTTGAACAAAAACACTATTTTTGCGATTATCCGGCCGGTGTGTCACGAAATTCGAACAACTTTCGCCACGCCGACCGGATTCAATGAGGCTAACTCAGGTGCGTTTCTGGCGTTTACGAGTAAACAAGCCCAGGGCAATTAAGCTAGTCCCGAGTAAAGCGAGAGAACCAGGCTCAGGAACAGATATTGATGCATCAAGGCTCCCGCTTCCCCCTGAGGCATCTGGGGTTAAAGTCAGGACTTCGGTGATCGAATATGACCCGGTTACATCGAACGGTGACCCAAAAGATATCGGGTTTTTGGAGTTTCCAGCAAGAGTGCCCTTACCGATCAGATGGTCTGTTGCAAAAGCGTTATCGGTATTTGAGGCGTATACTGAGTAGATAGTATTCGACAAGCTTAACGGTGATTGTGAGATGAACCCGCCGACGTCGATCATGCCGATGGGTTGGGTGAGCCCGTATTCGGTCAATTCAATGGTAAGAGGGCTAGTTTCAGACGTTTTGTCCTGCGTCCCAATGTCGATAGATGGGAGGGATACTGTACCAACATCGATACCACCAACAAAGTTCATATTCCAAGTTCCGAAGGAACCTACGTAGTTGACACTACCATTGGCGGATGTTGTGGTTGACGACGTATAGCCCGATTCTGACAGCCTGAGTCCTAAGACCGGACCGGCTTGGGCAACAGAGATTATTCCTAAAGCCGAAACCAAGCTGACGACAGAAGTTAGAAGCACGTGTTTCATATAAAAGCCTGTTAGTGATAGTGAAGGCGTATTTTGCAATTTTTTGCGTCTTTCATTTGCAATTTTTACATGCAATTTTCGGGCCAAGAAAATTTTCCATATAAATCAATATGATAAAAATAATAAAAAAATATGTGTAAAGAATCCTGACACTATTTAGGGTGGTATGGAATAAAACAGCGACCTAAGGTTTTATATAGCACAACATTATCAACCATGAATTATGTGGCGTCTGGTTCGCCGATGGCGAGGCCGGACTGGTGCTCCTCGATCGGGATGAGTGGGCGATCACGGAGGTGGACAGCGCGCGGTTGCCCCAGAATTGCTAATTATGGAAAGCGCGCGGAAGTCGCACTGGTCGAGAGGGCCGGCCCGGCACGCAACAAGCGCTGGCGAGTGCTTTGCCGAGGAACAGACGCTGATCATGCGATCAGGCCTGTCCATGGGTGCCGAGGTCCTGCAACGTTCTGACCGGAGGTTGGACGTGTTCCATGGCTCGCGCAAGGTCGTAATTCGCCTGCAACGCTACCCAGAACCGGGCCGTGCTGACCCCGGCCTGCTCCAGCCTGATCGCCAGATCAGGGCTGATTCCTGCCCGACCGTTCAGTACGCGAGAGAACGCAACCCGCGACATGCCCAATCGTTCCGCAGCCTCCTTCACAGGCAAGCCAAGCGGCACGAGCACGTCCTCTTTCAACATTTCGCCAGGATGCGGCGGATTCTTCATCATGAGGCGCCTCCTCTAATGGTAGTCCAGATAGTCGACCAGCTCGACATCGGGTCCGGTGAAACGAAAGGTCACGCGCCAGTTGCCGTTGACCCAGATCGACCAGTAGCCACGCAACTGCCCCTTGAGGGGGTGAAGCCGAAACGCCGGCAGATTGAGTTCTTCGGCCGTTGCGGCGGCATCGAGGGCAGCCAGAATTCGCGCCAATTTCGGTGCGTGGGTTGGCTGGATCCCACGAAGCGACTCAGTGCGGTAGAATTCTTCGAGCCCCTTATGTCGAAACCCGACGATCATAAATCATAGTATCGTGTATCGTTGCGCGTTTCAATAGTGCAAATTACGTGGTGGACCTACGGGTGTCAGAAGTGGTCACTGAGCGATCCGAGCCCGATTGATCGTCTGTCGGCTCGTACCAAACTCACGGGCAACAGCCGAGATCGAGGCTCCGGCCTCCAGGCAGGCGATGACTTGCTGCTTCTCGGCATCAGATAGGGCCGCTGGACGTCCGAGCGCTTTGCCTTCGGCGCGTGCCCGGCTTAATCCGGCCTGTGTGCGCTCGACCAGAAGATCGCGTTCGAATTCGGCGACGGCTGCGATCACCTGCATCGTCATCCGTCCGGCCGAGCTTGTCAGGTCGACCCCAGGGGTTACGCATGAAAGTTGCCGGTGAGAACTTGCTCCATGTATCGGTTGTCCCAGGCGGCCATTTTCCGCCGCCCTTTCAGGCTGGCCTTTGATGCTTGATGGCGGCGAACGAGATTGATTGCGATCTTTCGGAGCAGGGCGAAGTTCTGGACAGCTTTCCGGTCCCGTATCCGGCAGTGATCTTCATTGAAGATGACGTCGAGCACCCAGTGTAGGCTGTTCTCGATCTGCCAATGCCGGCGGATCGCTTTCGCCAGAATTTCTGGCTGGTCGGCACTACTGGACAGGAAGTAGCGAATGTCAGTTTCGGTCTTGCCGGACCCGTTGACGCTGCGGATGGTCTCCACGGCCAGAACGGTTTTGAGACCTGGCCAATCGCGGAGCGGTTCCAGCGCCGTGGCATCGGGGCAGACGAACACGCGGCGCCGGACCAGTCGGCCATGACCATCATCGAATTCGTCATGGACCGGCCGGTGGGTGGCCGAGCGGCTGAAACAGGTGGTTGAGCAAAGCTCCTGCACTGCGGCGAACTTTTTCCCCTGGTTCGCCTTGAGGGTCACGAGATAATCAGCACCCCGCTCGATAATCCTGGAAGCGATTGATCGCTGGCACCCCATCGCGTCCAGGGTGACGATCGCGCCTTTGATGTCCAGCACGTCGAGCAATTCCGGGATTGCGGTGATCTCGTTGGATTTGTCTCCGACTTGGCGCTGCCCGAGCACCAGCCGCCGATCGCAGGCCCATGCACTGACAACGTGAAGCGGCGCTTGTTCGCGACCGCGGTCATGGGATCCGCGGATCGTCTTCCCGTCGATCGCCACAACTTCCCGGTCCAAGGTCGCCCCGAATGAGCGTGCCCAGGACTCGAAACATGCCTCGAAGCGCCCGGTATCGATCAGCATGAACACGCGCCGGAATGTGTCATGGGACGGAATGCCGCTCGGAAGCGCCAGAAACGTGCCAAGCCAATCCTGCTTGCTGCGGCCATACAGCGCAAAATCCTCCCAGCTTTCCGCGCCGGCTATCACTGCGCAGACCGCGATCACCAGAATATCAATCAGCCGGTGCTCCACCTTGCCGCCGCAACGGGGGTCTTTCAGCGACGAGAACTCTTCTACCAAATTCCTCACCGACATGCGGGGCTCCCAATTTCAAGGAGACTCCCCGAATCACACCCGATTCCATGCCGTCAAATATGCCACCAAATTTCATTCGTAACCCCTGAGGTCGACCCCACCCAAGGCGAGACAGTGAACCCGGACGCCGATCGCCGCGAGCGCATCGACGGTGCTCCGAACATCCATGGCATTGCGACCGAGGCGATCGAGCTTGGTGACGACCAGAACATCATCGGCTTCCAATCGATCGACCAGGCGTCGGAAGGCTGGTCGCTGCATCGCCGGCGCGCTGCCGGAGATGGTCTCGGTGATGGTTCGACTCTGCTGGACGGCGAAGCCGGCGGCCCTCACCTCGCCAACTTGGTTCTCGGTGGTTTGACCGATGGTGGAGACACGGGTGTAGAGGAAAGTGCGGGCCATGGGGTCGTCAGATCGTCCGAAATGGGTGCTCAATAGTTACCTATGCGCTAAACCACGTCAACCCTATATTCTGAGCAGGTAATTTCTGGGTGTCCGAATACGATTGATTATGCGCAGGTCGTGACACGCGGTTGAATGCGATCTGAAGGGGGAAACGGGGATCGCCCGTGTCGCAGTTTATGGTGCGAGTGGTTTCCCATGTGCGACAAATACGCGCGACGGCAAAACGGAAATGCCTTGTGGTTCCTCGAATTACGTGATGTCGCGTGATCTACAAGTTATTCGACACCGCATTTCTCGGTAGGGTGGAAAGCGGAAGGGCCGATTTTGACCGATTTGTAAGGTGCCCTTTCCGGGCCAAGCCGTCTGGAAGAACCAGTCGTTCGGCTCAATGGCCGACCTAGCCTCAAGCGGAAAGTGAAGCCTTTCACTCGCTGGATCTAAGGTCGATACCGAATCTATGGGCCATTGTTCGCATCGGCAAAGTTCTCTAACATTAAAAAATGGTCGAAAACTCACTGTTCACCGTTCTCCATATTAGTGACTTCCATTACGCCAAGAAGAAGGCGCGCGAGCAACGCATCGTCGTCGATGCCTTGATCCGCGACCTCGAGAGGCTTTGCGTTGGTCATCGTAAGCCAGACTTGGTGCTCTTTACCGGTGATCTCGTGCAAGCGGCCGGCATCGACCTGCACGATGACGCATACGACTTCCTGCTTGCTCGCGTTTCCAAAGCGACCGGGTGTAGCGACGAGCGGCTGTTCATCACGCCAGGCAACCACGACTTATCGTGGGCCGGGCTAGAGCAGTTCTCAGATGAGACTAAGGCTTGGCGTGCTCTTATCGGAACGCCCACCGAGATGGATCAACTCAACGAGTTGTACACGCAGGGGGCGTTCAACGCCCCGGTTTTGGCTAAATTCCATAACTACCTGGAGCTAGAGCGGTACATCAGGGGTGACAGCCACGGCGTCTCGCGCAAGCTATCGTCCAGCTTCGTTACGGTCGATCACTTCGAGGCGCTCAATTTAGATATCGTCATCTTTAACACTGCGGTACTCTCCACTGGTGGCCACAAGGACTTCGAGCCCGACGAGCGCAAGTTGACCTTACCCGAATATGCCGTGATGGAAGCCGTTCAGGCGCTGACGACGGGGTCGCTCCGCATCTTCATAACTCACCACCCGTTCGCGATGTTGAGCGAGCAGAGCGCCCGCTATCTGGAAGGCGAGATCACCCGACACGCGAACATTCATTTTTTCGGGCACATGCATGATCCGCAGCCCCGAAAGATCGTGGGCCTAAAGGGTGAAGTGTTGGCGAACCAAGCCGGTGCACTATTCACCGCCCGGAAGAAATCCTACGATGGCTATGCGCTGATCACACTCGATCGCCAGAATGGGCACGCGGAAGCGTTGGTCAGATCCTATTTCAAAGATCGCGACGAGTTCGACGATGGCGTCGACATCGTCGAGGATGGGCGGTGGTGGTCGTCTGCGGAGGCCAAGCAGCATTTTCGTAAAATCGCGACTCCAATCGACGGGACGAAGCTACGCGCTCATTTGGTCGGCCCAGCGCTCGAAGCTCTGCAAGCGCGCGAGGTAACAGTGGGAGGTGACTCTGAGCTTCACGAACGATTCGTGGCGCCACCGCTGCGTAGGACCTTCATCCGAGAGGTTGCGGTCGACGAAGGCAAGGTCGACATGGAAACGCCGGTGGCATTCTCCGACCTAGTAAACGGGGACGCCAACCTGATCATCTACGCAAAGTCAGAGTATGGGCGGACCACGCTTCTCAAGGAGATCAGACATCGGCTCCTCGCCAATGCGATGGACATACACTTCCCACGGTTGCCGGTTCTGATCGACTTTCATGACGTGACTGCGAACTCGGACAACATGCTGCGTAAGGCGAGGGGGGGAGCAGAGGCGACACCCCCTGAGAACGATCTTGAATCGCTTTTGAAGCTTGGACACGCCTGCGTTTTAATCGACGACGTCGTCTTCGGCGATGCAACCAAAATGCGGGTCCTCCGGCAATTCGTCGGCCGCTACCCGAAGACAAGATACATTCTGTCCAGCCTTCAGACGTCGGCGACGAGGCTGGGAGCACATATCAATCCCGAGATGCCGGTGCGCTTCGAATTCGTGGAGATCCGCGAGTTCCGACGCAATGACATGCGTCAGTTGCTGGCTATGGACGAGCGCTGTACCGACGTGGAGGAGTGGCTCGACCGCCTGCAGGACGAGTTCCGAGAGATCAACCTCCCGTTTACGGCGGCAAACGGGACGATCCTGATTGAGATTCTGTCAGAGAAGTACAACTTCACCCCCATCAACCGAGCGGTGCTGATGGAGCAATTCGTCGACTCGACCTTGCGGAAGGCCTCTATCGAGCAGAGCAGGCGCGAGACGTTCGACTATACCAACAAGACCGATCTGCTCTCGCACGTGGCGGCTTGGATCGCGCGTAGAGACGACTATGTGCCGACGCGCGAGGCCGTGCGGACCGAGATGAGGACCTATATCGACTCCCGGGGGCTGTACGCGAACCTCGACGACCTTTTTGACGAGTTCCTGACCGCCCGCATCTTTATCACGAGGCAGGAAGATCGGATCAGCTTCCGTTACCGCGGCGTAATGGAATACTTTATCGCGTTGAGGATGACGTCGGATGCTAGCTTCCGCAGATGGGTGCTCGAGGAGGACAGATACCTACGGTTCCTCAACGAGATCCAGTACTATGCTGGAAAGCTGAGGAACGACACGGAAGTAGTTAATCTCGTCGCGGAGCGGCATGAAAAGCTTCTGGCTGAGGCTGTTGCCGTCACCGGTAACATCGACTTGAGCCAACTGGAGCATATCCAGTTACCGTTCGACAAAAATGGTGATGGCCTGAACGCGACCGCCCGCGAGGTTGCTAGCCCACCGCTGACGCAGCAGGAGAAGGATGAGGAGCTGGAAGCCCAGTTTCCGGTCGATGCCGAGGATCGTCAGGAGGTATTTCGCCCGAAAGTGGAGGACGGCAGCGAAAAGTTGATGTTGTCGCTGATTCTGTACTCGGGGCTGGTCAAGAACATGGAGCTTATTCCTGACAGCGATAAGCGGCAGCACCTCGCGCATGTTTGGCGCGGATGGGCTTGTATTCTGGTGGCGTCGCTCCGAATCGCGCCACGGCTCGCCACTGAGCGCCGCATCCGCATCAACGGCGCAATGTACGAAATCCAGGCGCCTCAGGGCATGGACGACGCGACACTACTGCGGCAGATCATGCTGCGCCTGCCGCACATTACCGTTCGCATGCTGTCAGGCGCGTTAGGAACCGAGAAGCTGGAACGCCAGCTGACTGAGCCTACGCTGGACGAGCAAGGCGAGCCAAAGATCATAGACTTTCTGCGTTCTGGGCTTATCGCCGACCTACGGTTGGACGCAACTCCGGCTGCAATCAATGCACTTGTAGTGAAGCTCCGTGAGAACAAGTACCTGCTCTGGTCCTTGATCGTTCACATCAATGAGCTCCGCCGGCTCGACCGGGTCCGTGAGGAGCACTTCCAACGGCTTGATGAACCCGTAGCATCTGCAATTGCGACGCTAAAAGGAGGGTCACACAAGGCGCGCGTCGAGGAGAAGCGCAAGCAGTTGGCTCGCCTTGAGAAGGATAGGCTTCTGATGTCGATGAAGCTGAAGCGGGAGAGATAGAAGTCTTGCACCGCAGATGACGCTGCAGCGGGCGCACCGTACGATTTGTCCAAAATCGCCACAGAACTGGGCAGCGCTGAACGTTCGCTTCTGGGATCGCCTCCCGGGCCGGCCTACGCCCGACTTGGGTCTCTTCCGGCTGTCGCGCAACTTAGGATAAGCGCGACATCGCGTATATCTCTCTGCCACACACCACCCCACCGGTTCCTTTTCCCTACAGCCACACAGGCCTATCCGCATGACAACATTTGATGAGATCAGCCCAGGAACCCGGATCCGCGGGCTGGATGAGGGCGGCATAGCCGAAATCGTGCAGGTCTCACGATTCGGTGCGGACGCGGTAAATCTGGTCTTTCGGATTAATGGCCGCGTCGGGGAACGTCTTGTGTATCGTGGTGAGGAAACCGCCTTTAGCGTGGTCGAGGGCGGCCGGGGTCTGGGTTTTGACGCCGATGGTGGACTATTTCGATTGGCATCAGAAGCCACCAGAATCCGCCTGGCCCACCTCTTCGATCCTTATCTGGCGGTCAGCGCATCGCAGATCGAGGCGTTGCCCCATCAGATCACAGCGGTTTATGGCGAGATGTTGCCGCGCCAACCACTCCGCTTTTTGCTCGCCGATGATCCTGGCGCGGGCAAGACGATCATGGCGGGTCTGCTGATCAAGGAACTCTTGATCCGCGGCGATCTCGATCGCTGCATGATCGTGGCGCCGGGCGGCCTGGTCGAACAGTGGCAGGACGAACTTTCCGAGAAATTCGGGCTGCGCTTCGATGTATTGACCCGTGACCAGATCGAGGCTTCTGTAACAGGCAATCCGTTTGCCGAACGCAAGCGTCTGATTGTGCGACTCGATATGGCAGCCCGGTCGGACGAGCTGAAGGCCAAGCTCACCGCCGCGCCGGAATGGGACCTCGTGATCTGCGACGAAGCGCACCGAATGTCGGCCTCCTATTTTGGTGGCGAAGTCAAGGAAACCCAGCGTCACAAGCTCGGCAAGCTGCTCGGCACACTCACACGCAATCTGCTGCTGATGTCGGCCACGCCTCATAACGGCAAAGAGGCCGATTTCCAGCTTTTCATGGGGCTTCTGGATGCCGACCGCTTCGAGGGCCGATTCCGCGAAGGCGTCCACAAGGCTGATGTCTCAGACATGATGCGCAGGCTCACCAAGGAGGAGCTCTACCGCTTCGATGGTACGCCGCTGTTTCCTGAACGTCGTGCTTCCACCGCCAGTTACGAACTTTCACCGCAGGAGGCCGATCTCTATCAGGCGGTTACCACCTATGTACGCGAGGAGATGAATCGCGCCGACCGCAACGCTGATGGCGCACGACGGAACAATGTCGGCTTTGCTCTACAGATCTTGCAGCGGCGCCTCGCTTCCTCGCCGGCCGCGATCCATCGCTCGCTGGAGCGGCGGCGCAAGCGCCTGGAAGACCGGCTCCGCGAGGAGCGAATCGGGCGAGATACCGCGCCCGCAACGCTGGTTCTCAGCCCCGCACTCCCGGTTTATGATCCGGACGAACTCGACGAAGCGCCCGGATCGGAGGCCGAGGAACTCGAGGAGAAGATTGTCGTTTCGGCGACCGCCGCACAAACGCTCGTGGAACTCGAAGGGGAGATCGCGATCCTCAAGGACCTCGAAGCCCGCGCGCTCCGCCTGAAGCTCTCCGGCCAGGATGCCAAATGGCGCGAACTTGAAAGTATCCTCGATGAACCGATCATGCTCGACACCACGTCGGGTCTGCGCCGGAAGGTCCTGATTTTCACCGAGCCGAAGGACACCCTCGAATATCTCGCGGACAAGATCCGTTCCCGCGTCGGCGACGCCCAGTCCGTTGTCGTCATTCATGGTGGAATCGCCCGCGAAGCTCGTCGGGCAGCCATTGCCGCTTTCAACAGTGATCCGATCGTCCGGGTGATGATCGCCAACGATGCCGCCGGCGAGGGGGTAAACCTCCAGCGCGGGGCGCATCTGATGGTCAATTATGATCTGCCCTGGAACCCCAACCGCCTGGAGCAGCGCTTCGGCCGTATCCACCGCATCGGCCAGACCGAAATCTGCCACCTCTGGAACCTCTGTGCCGCCAACACCCGAGAAGGCGAGGTCTATCGTCGTCTTCTGGACAAGCTAGAAGAAGCGCGAAAGGCCCTCGGCGGCAAAGTTTATGATGTGCTCGGCGAATTGTTCGAAGGCCAGGCGCTGCGCGATCTGCTCGTTGCCGCAATCCGCTATGGTGATCAGCCCGACAAGCGAGCGGAGTTGTTCCGCAAGGTCGACGGTGCGGTGGATGTCGCCTCCATCGAACGGCTCGTCGCCGAGCGTAAGTTGACCTCCGAAGGCATGGACCCGAATGCGGTTGCCACCATCCGTGAGGAGATGGAGCGTGCTCAGGCTCGTCGACTGCAACCGCATTTCATCGGTGCCTTCTTCCGTGAGGCTTTCTCCACCCTCGGTGGTCGCATCGCCGAGCGCGAGCGCGGTCGGTTTGAGATCACCCGTGTTCCGTCCATCCTGAAGGAGCGTGACCGGCTGATCGGCCGCGGCGATCCGGTCCTGGACCGCTATGCCCGCGTTACGTTCGACAAGGGGCTGATCCCCGGTCAGCCGCAGGCAGAACTGCTGGCCCCCGGCCATCCGCTGCTGGATGCTGCGGTCGACATCGTGCTCGAGCGCTTTCAGTCGCTGCTTGGCCAAGGCGCCGTGCTTGTCGACGATAACGATCCTGGGATCATCCCGCACTTGTTGGTCTATCTCGATCATGCCATCCGAGATGGTCGCACGGCCACATCGGGCGAGCCCCGTGTGATCTCCCGGCGTCTCCAATTCATTACGCTGAATGAAGACGGCGATGCCGCGGACGGCGGCTCAGCGCCCTACCTCGACTGCCGGCCAGTCAAAGCCGACGAGCTTGCACTCATCGCCGATACGCTCGCGGCCTCCTGGCTGGAAACCGGCATCGAGCAACGCGCCGTTGGTTTCGCGATCGCCAACCTCGTCCCTGCCCATCTCGACGAGGTGAAGCATCGGCGGTTGGCTGAAATCGAGAAGGTCGAGCGCGAGGTACGTACCCGCCTCAAGCGTGAGATTAATTATTGGGACATGCGCGCAGCCCGCCTTCGTGAGGAAGAGCAAGCCGGCAAGGAGCAGCGCATCAACGCCAGCAACGCTGAGGCGACGGCCCAGCGCCTGGTCGAACGCCTGCACACCCGCCAGACCGAACTTGATCGCGAGCGCCAGATCAGCGCTCTGCCGCCGGTGTTGCGCGGTGCCGCACTGGTCATTCCACGCGGCCTGCTCGATGCCCGTGCCGCACCGCAGGCCACGCCAAAAGCTACGGGCTTTGCGGACGACCCTAACGCCCGCGCCGAAGTCGAACGTCACGCCATGGAAGCGGTCATGGCGGCCGAACGCCGCATGGGATTCGATCCGCGCGACGTCTCCGCGGAAAAGAAGGGCTGGGACATCGAGAGCCGCACGCCAGCGGGCCATCTCCGGTTCGTGGAGGTGAAGGGGCGCCACGCGGAGGCGCGCGACGTGATCCTGACCAAGAACGAGATCCTCGCCTCGCTCAATGCGCCGGAGGCGTTCCACTTGGCCATCGTGCGCGTCGACACGGGCTTTGCCCACGCCCCCGTCTATGTCCAGCGCTTCTTCCAGCGCGAATTAGGCTTCGCCGAAACTGCCGTGGTGTTCAACCTGGCCGACCTTCTTTCGCTCGCTGCCCCTGCCGCATGAGGCCGCCGAGTCTCGACACGGTCCGCCTTCCATTCTATATCTTCCTTCAATTTATAGACGCGGGAGGACGGGTTGGCGCTGAGCCTGAAGGATAAGGAGACCGACCGCCTCGCCCGCGAGGTCGCCGCACTAACGGGCGAGACGCTGACGGACGCGATCCGCAAGGCGCTGGCCGAGCGGCTGGAGCGCGAGCGTCTGCGCCGGGGCGGAACGCTGCGACTTGCCGATCGGCTGATGGAAATCGGCCGCCACTGCGCTTCCTTGCCCGACCTCGATACAAGCAGCTCGGATGAGATCGTCGGCTACGACGAAACCGGCATGTGGTGCTGAATGGTTGTCGATACCTCGGCGCTTATCGCGATCCTGTTGGGCGAGCTAGACGCCGAGCAGTTCGCGCGTGCACTGAGCGCGGCACCGGTCCGGCTGATCTCCGCGGTGACACGGGTTGAGCTTTCCTTCGTCATTGAGGGCCGCAAGGGAGAGACGGGTCGAGCAGACCTTGATCTGCTGCTGCGCGATGGCGGCTTCGACATCGTTAGTGTCACGCCGCAGCAGGCGACGATCGCCATCGACGCCTTCCGTCGCTACGGCCGCGGCCGTCATCGCGCCGGGCTGAACATTGGCGAATGCTTCTCCTACGCACTGGCCGTGATGACCGACCATCCGCTGCTCTTCAAGGGCAATGACTTCATCCACACCGATCTGCGACCGGCCCTACCCGCAGCGGGGGCATCGTGAAACCTCGCCAGAGCCGGAATCCGAAGCGACGGCTGGCCCCGGCCGACCGACTCGATCTGTCCGGCCGGGAAGCGCTTGCGGCCCGACTAGCCTATTCCGGAAGCGCGCTCCACAAGCGGCACCCGGGCGACTACGGCTTCCATCCGCCGGTCAATCCGCGGACCTGGAAGTCCCTCTGTGACGGCAAGCGGGTCATCCTGAAAGCCGAGGCGGCCGAGCTGCTCCGCCAGGGTGTGCTCGACGGCCTGTTCAGCGACTTTCCGGATAACGGGGCACCCAAATACGTCTGGAGCGTCGATGCCGACCGCGAGGTCTATGAGGCCAAGATCGACAGCAACGGCTACCACGGCTATCGACTGGAGGAGGACGACGATTTCCGGCTCCTCGTTCTGAAGGAATGGACCAAGCGATGCAGCCCACGCTGAGCATCACAGCGGACTGGGAGCGGCTCGATGAGGGCACGCCAGAGGAACGCGCATGCTTCGCCGCTGTTGCGGTCCTGTGCAACGACCAGTCCCTCACCGAAGGTCGGGACGGCTTCGTCAACCGTATCCGCCCCGGCCCCCTGGTCTCGGCCTATCCTGGTGGCGCTTGCGCTGGGAACCGCGCTCCAACGCCCCGGACTGGCCCTTCGCCCACCGCCTGACCACGATCGGCGAGGGCTACGTCTGGCCGAATATCACCATCTTCTCCGATGGGGAGAGAACGGCGCTGATCGCTAAGCCGACCACCACCCGACCTGCCACGGCGTTCCGCTATATCAGCGACCATGCAGCCATCGTGCCGTCCCAGGTGTTCGAGAGCGCGGTGGACCGGTTCATCGGCCAGGTTCTGGGCCAGCTTCAGGCCGATCACATCCATGGGACAAACCTGGATCGACTCTGGTCCGAACTAACTGACGAACGCCGGGACATCCAAACGGCACGGCGACGGAAGCTCGAAGCGCTGCTCGGTCAGGAGCCCGATACGGGGGACCCGGTCGTGATCGACCGCCTGCTGACTGACGCGCAGGAGCTTGGGGAACGAGCAGTGGAGGAGCTGGCGGCGGACTGCGCGCAGGGCGGGAAGCTGCTGACCACCGATGATCTGCGGCGGCTCGCGACCAGCAGCGGGTTTTCCGCGGCGCCGCGCGACGCCGCCCGTCTTGCTCCGGGCGCCGTCCCGCCGACGCGCGACGCACCAGCCTGGAAGCTCGGCGCCGCCGCCGCCCGCGCCCTACGCGCGCAAGAAGGATTAGGTGACCGGCCAATCGCCAATGACACGTTGGCGCGCCTGGCGGGGGTCGAAACGCGGGCATTGACCGAGGATCGAGCTGGCCCGAACCTATCCTTTGCGCTCGACCGCAACGAAACCGAAGGCCGCGTCGTCTTGCGCTCCCGCTGGCCAACCGGGCGGCGCTTCGAGCTCGCGCGTCTGCTGGCGGACCGGATGATCGCCGCTCCGCATGGCAAGCTCCACGCCGCGACGCGTGCCTACACCTATCGCCAGAAGATGCAGCGCTCCTTCGCCGCCGAGCTGCTGAGCCCGTTTGAGGCAGTGGACGCGATGCTCGATGGCGATTATTCCGGGGAAGCCCAGGCGGACGTGGCCGAGCAGTTCCACGTCTCGGATCTCACCATCCGCACGCTGCTGGTCAATAATCATCGGCTGGAGCGTGAGGAGCTCGATGAGGACCTCGGCGCCGCCGCCTGAGAGAACGAGGGGGGCGACGTGACGGATCCTGAAAGCGATCTGACGGCGAAGTTCGACGCGGAAATGCGTGCCCTGCACCAGCGGACCGTTGCCGAGACCGACTATCGCCCGACCTACTTCATCCAGATGGTGCACGAACGCGGCGGTCTTGGCGCCGCCCGTGCGCTGCTGCATGTGGCCAAGCCGGCTGCGGGGCTGACGACCTTGTGGGAGAGGGGGCGCCTCGACCTCTCGGTCGAAGCCGTAATCCTGCGGGCGCCCTGGTCCGCGCTGTTCACTGACCAAGAACGCGCGACGGCGCGCAAACGGCTCCACGACCTCGGATACAAAGTATGACCGCACCGCCGCGTAAGAAGCTCATCGAAGTCTCGATCCCGCTGGAGGCAATCAACGCCGCTTCGGCGCGGGAGAAGTCAATCCGGCATGGTCATCCGTCCACCTTGCATCTGTGGTGGGCGCGGCGGCCGTTGGCGGCGTGTCGGGCGGTGTTGTTCGCGCAGTTGGTGGATGATCCTTCGTCCTGGCCCGATCGGTTTGTCGGCGAGGAGGCGCAGGAGGTGGAGCGGAAGCGGTTGCATCGGGTGATCGAGGCGATGGTGCCGTGGGAAGCCTCGAACAATGAGGACATTCTGAACGCGGCGCGGTGGGAGATTGCGCGCTCGGTCGCGTGGGGGCTGGGCGAGGAGCCGCCGGCGCGGGAGGATGGGCGGGCGATCCTGGAGTATCTGCAGACCAAGGCACCGCCGGTCTATGATCCATTTTCGGGCGGAGGATCGATCCCGTTGGAGGCGCAGCGGCTGGGGCTGCGCGCCTATGGCTCAGACCTCAATCCGGTTGCAGTGCTGATCGGCAAGGCGTTGGTGGAGATCCCGCCGAAATTCGCGGGACGGCCGCCGGTTAACCCGAAGACGCGGGCGGAGGCGGTGAATGGCGCTGTACGGGGTTGGCGCGGCGCACAAGGACTGGCCGAGGATGTCCGGTATTACGGGCGATGGATTCGCGATGACGCGGAACGGCGCATCGGGCATCTCTATCCGAAGGCGCCCCTGCCGGACGGGTCTGAGGCGACGGTGATCGCTTGGCTTTGGGCGCGCACTGTGCGGTCGCCCGATCCGAAGGCGAAGGGCGCGATGGTGCCGCTGGTGTCCTCGTTTATGCTCTCCACCAAGGAGGGGAAGAAAGCCTGGGTCGAGCCGGTGATCGACCCGACGGCACCGGATGGCTGGCGCTTCGAGGTGCATACAGGGATGCTCACGAAGCAGGACGAGGAGCGGCTGAAGAAAGGGACGAAGACTGGGAGGGGCTCGAATTTTTCATGCGTTCTCACTGGAACGCCGCTCGATGGCGATCATGTCAAGGCTGAGGGTGTAGGCGGACGCATGAGCAAGCGGCTTATGGCAATTGTTGGAGAGGGTAGTCGCTCACGAATATATCTGTCGCCAACTGCTGAGCACGAGGCCCTTGCGGTGACCGCAAGTCCCGAGTGGACTCCAGATGGTAATCTGCCCGATGACCCACGAAATTTCTGGACGGTCCAATATGGCCTGAAAACCTTCGCCTCACTCTTCACCCCCCGACAGTTGGTGGCGCTGACAACATTTTCCGATCTCGTTGCCGAGGCGCGGGAGAAGGTGCTGGCGGACGTGCGCCAGGCCGGTCTGAACACCGATCCCACCCCTCTCCACGAAGGCGGCACTGGGGGTTTAGCTTACGCGGACGCGGTAGCGACGTATTTGGCGTTCGCATTGAGCAAGATAGCGAACATCGGTTCGTCCATCGCAAGCTGGATGTCTGACCGTGGGGCGTTTCGAGAGACCTTTGCTCGGCAAGCAATACCGATGGTTTGGGACTTCGCAGAGTCAAACCCACTTGGCGACGTCGGCGGCTCTTTCTCAACCGCCATAGATAAGGGAGCTATGGCGGTTGCGGAAACGCCTGCATGTTCGATTGGTTCAATCAAACACCTTGCGGCCCAATACAATTCATATAGCTCGCATTCTATTGTTGTCTCCACAGACCCGCCCTACTATGACAACATCGGCTACGCTGACCTATCGGATTTCTTCTACGTCTGGCTTAAACGATCACTCAACGGAATCTGGCCTGATCTATTTCGTCGACTGACGACACCAAAGACCGAGGAACTCGTCGCCACGCCTTATCGCCACGGTGGCAAGGCCGGAGCTGAAGCGTTTTTCATGAAGGGTATGGGTGAGGCGCTGACTGCCATGCAGAAGGCCACCGCGGACGGGGAACTGCTCACCATCTACTATGCCTTCAAACAATCCGAAATCGGAGAAGACGGTATCGTTTCCGCCGGCTGGGCATCCTTCCTTCAGGCGGTCGTTGATGCTGGCCTCGCAGTGGATGGCACATGGCCGGTTCGGACTGAAGGTTCCGGAAGATTGATTGCGAAGGACACAAACGCCCTCGCCTCGTCCATCGTCCTCGTTTGCCGTAAATTGAGCGAAACCGCGCAGACCGTCACCCGCGCCGAGTTCATCCGCGCACTAAAACGCGACATGCCCGATGCCGTGGACAAGATCCGCAAGGCCGGCGTTGGCCCGGTCGATATGCCGCAATCTGTCATTGGTCCTGGCATGGGCGTCTTCACCCGGTTTGCTCGCGTGCTGGAAGACGATGACGCTGTCATGGGCGTGAAGACCGCGCTAGCGCTGATCAACCGAGTCTGGGGCGAGATCGAGAACGATCTCGACGCGAATTTCGATGCGGAGACGCAGGTGGCGCTCGCCTGGTTCGCTACCTACGGCTTCGATGCCCGCGCCTCCGGCGACCTGATCACGCTGGCAAACGCGAAGAACATCCCGTCGAACGCGCTATTTTCCTCGGGCGTGTTCCAGAACCTGCACGGCAGGGCGGGGCTGACTCCGCGCGAGGCGCTGCCAAGCGACTGGTCTCCCGCCACCGACCGGACACCCACGGTGTGGGAATGCGTTCAGCATACCACGCGCACTCTCCGCGCTGAGGATGGTGGTGCCGAGGCGGCAGCCCGGCTCGTTGCGGCCATGGGCAGCCGGGCCGAGGATGCCCGCGCGCTGGCCTACCGCCTGTATGAGATTGCTTCGCAGAAGGGTTGGGCCGCCGAAGCGCTGATCTATAACGAGCTTGCCCAGGAATGGGCGCATCTTGACACGATCGCCGCCGATTATTCGGCGGGTAGCCGGAGCTCGGCCCCTGCGCGTGATCTGTTCGGGGAGATCGTGCGATGAGCAGCGAGAAGGAAACCCTCCAGCGCGTCCAGGGTGCCTTGTATCATCTGCGTCGCGGCCTCGCGCCGTTCGTGGAGACACGGATGAAGGCGCGGTATGGCGCGCAGTGGCTCGCCAATGCCAGCCGCGCTGCCGGCGGTGATCCACGCGCGTCGCTCGATGAATACGGCATGCTGAAAACCATGATCGACCAGTGGCGGGATGTGTTCGACGAGGCGTTCGTTCGCTCCGAGAAGCAACGCGTGCGTACTTTCGTCTCCACCGCACTCGACGCACGTAACGCCACCGCGCATCTCTCGATCCCGATGCAGGATAACGAAGCACTGCGCTACTTGGATGCCGTCGATAACCTGCTGCGGGCGGTGAAGGCCCCTGAAGCCGAGATTGCCGAAGCCCGACGCCTCTACGACGATCAGCGGCGCCAGGGCATCGGACCGCAAACGCCGACCGGCGTATCCCTGGCACCGAAAGGAACGCCAGCACCCACACTTATGCAGGAACTGCCGGATGATCGGCCGGGCAAAGGGCCGCGTCCCTGGATCGAGATAGCGCTGCCGCATCCAGATGTGCTCGCCAACCGCTTCAAGGAAGCCGAATTTGCGGCGGATCTGTTCGCGGTCGATGCCGGGATCGCCGGCGAGGGATACGCCACCCCGCTCAGCTTTTTCGCGATGACCTTCGTCACCGAGGGTCTGAAACGCGTGCTGACCTCTGCGCTTCAGCGTTTGTCCAACCAGGGCGGCGACCCGGTGATCGGGCTACAGACCGCCTTCGGGGGCGGCAAGACGCACACGATGCTCGCGGTGTATCATCTCGCCCGGCATCTGCGGGATGCCGGCGATCCCGCCGCGCTCAGCGGGCTGACGCCATCTGTCGGGACCGTCGGCGCGACCGGCTGGCCCAAGCCTCAGATTGCCGTATTCGTTGGCTCCTCGAAGGGCACGGATGTATCGCTGACGCTGCGGGACGGCCCGAAGCTGCACACGCTGTGGGGTTACCTCGCTTGGCGCCTTGCGGGCGAGGTAGGCCTCAAGCTTGTCGCCGAAGCCGAGGCCGCGCGGACCAACCCCGGCTCCGAATTGATGGTGGAGGTGTTTCGACTGGCGGGGCCGAGCGTCATTCTGCTCGACGAGCTGGTGATGTTCGCCCGGCAATTAGACGATGCGAGGTTCGAGGCGTTTCTGTCGTTTCTCCAGTCTTTGACTGAAGCGGCGAAGATGGTGCCTGGAATTCTGGTGATCGGCTCGTTGCCAGAAAGCGATGCCGAAGCCGGAGGCGAGCGCGGCAAGGAGGCGCTGCTGCGCCTGGAGAAAGTGTTCGGCCGCGTGCAGTCGGCGTGGTTGCCGGCCTCCGGTGACGAGACCTATGAGATCATTCGTCGCCGGCTGTTCCAGCCGCTGAATGCTGAAGGCGAGCGAGCGCGAGACGAGACCGTGAAGGCGTTCGCTGATCTATACCGGAAGAATCCGGCCGAGTTTCCGCCCGAGGCACGAGAGGCGCGCTACACGGAATTGCTTCGTTTGTCCTACCCGATCCATCCTGAGCTGTTCGATCGCTTGTCGAAAGACTGGGCGAGCCTGGATAAGTTTCAGCGCACCCGCGGCGTGCTGCGCTTCATGGCAAACGTGGTGGGCGTCCTCTGGCATCAGCGGGTCCCTGACGCACTGATCATGCCCGCGCGTGTACCCGTTGCGCATGAGCGGGTGCGCGCGAGCGTGCTTTATCCACTCGACGCGGCGTTTGGCGCCGTGGTGGACAAGGAGGTGGATGGAGATAGTTCTTTGCCGTCGCGCATGGAGGCCAACCCCTCCCGTCGCATCTCCCAGGCTCACGCTGCGACCCGCGCTGCACGGGCTGTGTTCCTGTGTTCGGCGCCGCTGGTGCGTCAGCCCAATGCCGGGTTGACCGGGCAGGGCTTGCGTCTGGCTTGCGCCGAGCCGGGTGATCAGTTGGCGATCTTTGGCGAGGCGCTGCGCGAACTCTCGGAACGAGCGACTTACCTGTATGAGGAAGCCGGGCGCTATTGGTTCTCTACCCAGCCCACCCTTAATCGCTTGGCCGAGGATCGTGCCAAGGCGCTGGCGGAGCATGAGGTAGACGAGGCGATTGCTCAGGTGCTGCGCGATGATGGCGCAAGCAAGGACCGGTTTCATCGCGTCTTTGCGGTACCGGATGATCCGATAACGATCGATGAGGTGACCGATGCACTGAGCCGCTGCCGCGCGTCGCAACGGCGGTTTCGGAACACGCTATTGTTCGTCGCTGCTGACGAGGCCCTGCTTGGTACGGCGCGGGAGGCGATGCGGCGGGCGTTGTCATGGGAGACCATCGGCGCCGATCCTCGGCAGGACAAGCGGGCAGATAAGCGGCTGCAGGATCAATTGACCCAGGCACAGCTTGCAGACGCGCGTGACAAGGCGCGCAACAGCCGCGATGGTGCTGTGAAAGCAGTTCGGAATGCGTGGAGCCACGTCCTGTATCCGATCAAGACCAACGGCACGGAGGCCGGACGCGCATTCGATCTTGAACATCTGTCCCTGACCGCCAAGGACCGCGCCAGTGTGCCTACTGCCGTGTACGAGAAGGCAAAGAGTGACGGCATCGTCAGCGAGAAGCTGGGAGCCGACGCGCTTTGGCTTCATCTCGCGCCCCTCTGGGCGGCGAATGATCCCCATTTGCCAGTGGCCGAGATTGCAGCGTGGTTCGCGACTTACGTGTATTTGCCTAAGCTTCGCGATCGCGTGGTGCTGGATGCAGCAATATGCGATGCATGCGCCAAGCTTTCTCCAGCTTTTGCCTTTGCCGAACGCTTCGACGAGGCGAATGGCCGCTATATCGGGTTGGTCTGGCAGAAAGCGCCATACGAGATCCTACCCGCGACTTCGCTACTTGTGCGTCCCGACGTAGCAATCACTCAGTTACGCCCGGCGACGATGCCGACACAACCGGTAACCATAGAGGGGAGTCAAAACGGTATATCCGGGCCAACCGACGATCGACCTACCACCACCGATTCCGAGCCGCCGGGTAAGGTCCGGCCACGGCGATTTTACGGCTCGGTCGAAATTGACATGGTCAGGCCGGTAAAGGCGTTCGACGCAATCCTGAATGCCGTTGTTATGGAATTGCTGCGGACCCACGGTGCCCAAGTCACGTTAACTCTTGAAATCGAAGCAACTGCGCCAGATGGGTTCAGTGATGGAGATATCGGTGTTGTCCGCGATAACTCCCGCCAGCTCAAATTCAAACCCGAATCCACTGGGTTCGAGTGAGAACGCAGTTGAAGAGGATCGACATGAAATGTTGGGCTCACATTTCAGATCTTCGGTTGCCCCGTTCAGGTATACCCCAACGGAACGGTTAGTTGAGACAGTTTTTTCGCGCTAATAGGGTGGTTTTTGGTATTGTGATACGATAACGGGAAGACGTCTAGAATTGTATGAGACACATTGTGGCCATACGTGACTATGCCGGCGTCAGGACGATCGACCATGGCCTTGCGACTCAGCAGCGGGCCTTGGATACGGCAGGCTGCCATAACGGGCCAACCAATTGAACGGCAGCTTTGCGCTTCTTTGTGGCTGTTCGCGGGCCGAAATACCGTTCTCGGTAGCTGACGTTCGCGGCGCGAATAGTACGGCATGGTTTCCGCCTTTTCCGACTACGAGCGGACTGATGGCTTCGCGCGTCATCGAATCACGCGCGGTGCTGCGGATCGTTGATTTCCCAGCTTGACGAAATCCAGAAACACCCGGAGCGGCGGTGGTACAAGCCGGCGGTCGGAGTAATAGAGGAACGGGCGTGAAAATGGCTGCCACCAGTCTTCGAGCACAGGCTCGAGAGTGCCGCTGTCCAGATGATGGCGCAACTAATCCTCGAATAAATGGATGATACCGCTGCCCGCGACCGCCGCATCAACCGCAAGATCGGTGACTGCACCTGTGGTTCGATGCGATCGACCTCGCCAGCCCGCTCGAACTCCCATGGACTCGTCGAAGCGCCGCTCGAAAAACGCCCCCGCATACAGGCATGGACTAGCTGGATCGTTGACGAGGAAGAATCGAGCCTGTTTGCAAGCTTTGAGCATGGCGTCGTAGGGATCCCAAAAGAGGCTGCGCAATTTGTTGTCCTTGAGGTCGTCCTAGGTGTTTACCATTGGGTTCAGACCGGACGCACAGGGCGGCGATTGTCGGGAGTCCTGATGCTCTTGTCAGTTCTGCCCCTTAGGCTAATTTCTGTGCATCCGGCCGGCATTAACCGGGAAAAATAACCGGATTAGAGGAGAAGGTTCGGGAAAATGACAAATTACGTCATCGTTGGCGCTGGTTCGGCCGGGTGCGTGCTCGCCGCTCGTTTGAGCGAAAATCCTAGCGTAAACGTTGTGTTGATCGAAGCTGGCGGCCCTGACACGGCACAGGAAATCCATATTCCGGCGGCGTTTCCGCAACTCTTCAAGTCAGAGTTTGACTGGGATTTGACGAGCGAGCCTGAGCCCGGCCTGGCGGGCAAACGGGTCTATTTGCCGCGGGGCAAGATGCTGGGTGGCTCCAGTTCGATGAATGCGATGGTCTATATTCGCGGCAACCGGCTGGATTACGATGGCTGGGCCGAGGACGGTGCCGAAGGCTGGAGCTTCAATGATGTGCTCCCCTATTTTCGCCGCTCCGAATGCAATGAACGCGGTGAGGATCAATATCACGGCAAATTTGGTCCTTTATCAGTCTGCGAGGGCCGCTCACGCAATCCGTTGATGGATGCATTTGTGCAGGCAGGGGTTGAAGCCGGGTATCGCGCGAATCCCGATTTCAATGGCGAGGCGCAGGACGGTGTCGGGCTGTTCCAGAACACCCAACGCAACGGTATGCGCTGTAGCGCCGCGGTTGCGTATCTGCATCCGGCAATGAGCCGACCTAACCTGCGCGTCATTACAGGCGCCCTTGCGACCCGGATTCTTTTCGAAGGCGGCCGCGCCAGCGGCGTTGAAATTGCCGTGCATGGCGAGCTGCAGCAAATCCATGCCGAGACAGAGGTGATTTTAGCATCCGGTGCCTATAACTCGCCGCAACTTCTTATGCTCTCCGGTATAGGCCCGGCGGCAGACCTTGCTGCTTTGCAGATTCCGGTCCGGTTGGATCTTCCGGTGGGCATTGGTCTGCAGGACCATCCCATGACGTTGATGTCCTGGTACACCGATACTGAAACCCTGATGACGGCCGCAACCGCAGAGAACGTTGCCAAACTGACCACGGAGGGACGAGGGCCGCTGACGTCGAACATCGGTGAGGCGGGCGGATTTTTCCGGACCCGGGATGGGTTGCCTGCGCCGGATGTACAGTTCCATGCTGCGCCCGTGATGTTTTATGAAGAAGGTATGGGCATCCCGACCGCACATGCATTTGGCTTTGGCCCATGTGTGCTGAAGCCGACCAGCCGTGGTAAACTCTCGCTTCGCTCCGCGAAACCAAGCTCAAAGCCGCGGATCACGCATAATTATTTTGCGACCGAAGAGGATCGTAACAGCATCATCGAGGGCATCCTCATCGCCCTGAATATCGCTAAACAGCCGGCTCTGCGGTCACATATCAAGGGTGAGCACCAGGTACCCAAGTCGGACAGCAAGGCGGATATCTGGAATTACGTGCAGCAATACACGCACACCGTGTACCATCCGACCAGCACCTGCGCGATCGGCACCGTGGTTGATTCGGAGTTGCGGGTGAAGGGTGTCGACGGCCTGCGTGTGGTTGATGCATCCGTGATGCCAAGCGTTGTGCGTGGCAACACAAATGCGCCGACCATCATGATTGCCGAACGCGCTTCCGACCTGATTCGCGGAGTCGCTTGCTACGCTTGAGGCAACTTTCGGACTGGGCAAGGCCAGGGACGTTTGGTCCCTGGCCCATTACAAAGCTACCGTTCTTGTTTCGGTCAGATGCCGCCCGCAAACCGACCGGCAGTATTGCGCTCATTGCGGTCACTCGGGGTGTCGGAAGCCACTTCAGTGAGCAGCCGTTCAATCCATCTGGAGCCGAGGGGGCAACTCGGTGGGATTGCGCCCCTTATACGAGGCCCTGGGCCGCTAATTTACCTTTACGGGAGTAAGCACGCCGAGTTACCCGTTCCCCGCGGCGATCCACCACAATGCGCTGGTGCGGCTTAAGCTTCATGCTCCGGGCGCCTTGATGTCCAACATCATTACCCGCACGTGAAATCCCTCCGGGACCGCCGCAGCTTGCTGATCAAGCTGATCCTGAACTTCCGAAATAGGCCTATGCGGTGTCCGTGCGCGTCGAGGATCGGTCCGATGCCAGTCAGTCTTATCGAACCATCCGACAAGAAAAATTCCGACCGGCGCACTCAGATTGACCATGTATTTTTGAACAAGCTGGGCCTGGAGGCCGGTAAACACCTCTGGATTCCAGCACCCCTTTACCTCGATAACGGCCGCGATCGGATCAAGGGCCTGACCATCTGGTCCTCGCCGCATCGTATTCACCAGAATGTCCGTTCGTTGGCCAACTGAGTTGCCTGGCCTTTTCTTCACTTCGACTTCACGGTTGACGAAAACACCTTCGACCTGCAACTGCTGTTGCAAGAAGCGAGCGACGAAATCCGAGACGCCATCTTCTTCGAGTGGGCGATACGAAACAGGTCTACCGGGCATTTTGTCCCAGAGAGCGCGGACTGGGGTTTGCGCGCCATGTAATTCTGCAGCGAGCCGCCCCAATGTCTCCAGAAGCGTCTCCAGGAGATCGGTGGCCGAGGTTATCAGCTGCGCGCTTGGGCGATCGGCGATCGCGAGGACTTCCGCTACGCTGAGAGGAGACCACGACTTGAGGCGCATCTCGGCCTCGCCGCGGCTCAGTTCGAAAGGAAGCAGCGGAATATTAGGCCGTTCCAAAGCAAGTCGCCTCAATGCCTGCACTGATTCCGGGGTCCCCATTGCAGCCAAATAGCGCACGGTCCCGTCGCGCAGGTCTGGAATTAGATCAAGGGGACCAACAAATCCGGATGGCGCTTTGGGGTCGGCTTCAGGAGGAAATAGACGTAACATCAGCAGATACAGATCAGCGACCGCCCTTGCGCCGATTGCTGTGTAGAACGGGGCGGGATGATAGGCGCGGTTTGCCGTGTGCGTCAGAAGGGCACGTGCCAACTCGTCGTTTGCGACCAGTGCGGGCCAAAGGACCGGCCAAGCGTTAGCGGGCACGCGGCGAAGGAGAACGTCGGCGATCGCCAAGGTGTTCTCATCCAATTCGGTGATGTGGGCAACGGCGTGGTCGATCGCGTGTTCGAACCCGGCCTTCAGTAAAGCATCCAGTAACACCGCGTACTCTTGTGGGCTCAAGTCCGGCGCCTGCATTTCCTCGAAGAGCGCCTCCTTGAGGCCTTGGTGTGCCCAGCAGCCCTCAAGATCCCGCAGGATCAAGAACGGCGGTGGGCTGTTAGGTGCCGGTGATTGAGTCAAAGCTCGGCTCCGGTCCTTCTCGGTCGAGATCATCTTCTTGACAGTCGCAATGAACCAAGCGGGGGCCTTCGTGAGGGCATCGCGCAAGATCGTGGATATCTCTGTCGACCCATCGGCCACGCCCATGCGCGGCAGTCCCACGATGACCGGCGTCCATTTTACCCAGGTTGCGGTGGGGATTTTCTCGTAGTCGTCCGGGGCCACCTGATGAAGAAGAATCAAGGCACGGATTGCCGCGAGATCGTTGCGCTGAAGGCGCATCGGCTGTTGCCCCAACCAGAGGTCTGCGGACGTATCGGCGTCATCCAAATAGCGGACGGCGGTCGCAACGATCCTGCTTCTAATCGACTCATTGGCGGCTACCCAGCCCGGCATGCTGGTAATGAAGTAGTGAAGCTCGTCGCCTATCCGTCGGCTGTCTGGGGTTAGCATCAGGCCAAGGTTGAGCTGCCACCACGCTTGCCATTCGCCCCGTTCAGCCCTCAGCAGAAGCACGTCAATCTCCGCAGGAAGGTCTTCCACGGCTGGCGGGGGGGACTGTTCCCGTAGCTCTTTCATTTGCTGTTGCATCGCACGGGCCTGATTTGCGTCGGCAGAGTCGATCGCAACGCCGTCGAGCAGAAATCCGAAATAGGACCGGAGTAATGGCCAGGTCGCGCACGCTGCGTAGATGAGCTCGAACTGTTCGTTATCCTCAGCGTTGAACAGGAAGTTGATGAAGCTGCAGAGCGATTGCTCACTCAGTCGTGCGTCTGGCGTGCCCCCTCCGGGAGAAATGGCAACCAGCCACTCGAGATCCTCGTTCCTGTGAGCCTGAGCATGCAAAGCGATGGGTTTTCGGCGATATTTGATCACGGTATTTGAGGTTTGGCCGAGAGGCGACCTCGCGGATCGTGGATAATCTGTGGGTAGGGTCTTCCTTCCTTCCTTCCTTCCTTCCATTCATTCCTTGGTGAGACTGAAAGACCATTCCTCGGCGCCGACCTGCATTTGCTACCGCCGGGAGCGGAGGCAGGGTCAAGGAGGCTCCGCGCCGCAGGCGTGGATGCCTTGACGCTGCCGAGCACCCGGCGATGCTGGGCAGGGGTGGGCCGGAAGGATCAGCCGCTGGATGCCTGAGTTTCGATGTGGGAGATCAGTGCCTGGAAGTGATCGACGAATTCCGGGTCGTAGTACTGCGGTTCCTCGACGGCGAACGCGATGACCTTGCGGTAACACTCGATCGCCTGGCGATGGTCCCCTTTGGCCTGATGCAGCCGGCCCAGGCACTCGTAGCCGTCGTGGACGTAGGGGAAGCGTGCCAGAACGTCGTGGGCGCCCCGTTCAGCCTCATCGAATTGCTTCGCCTCGATCAAAGCAAACACCGCATTGGCGGCATCATCCAGATCGTGGTTGCAATCCTCGCAGAGATGGGCCGAGAGGGGCGACACTGCGGCGCTTGCGGCGCTTGCGCGGGCCTCGCGGGCGGTTGCCTCATCTTGGGCCATGCAGCAGCGCTTGTATTTCTTGCCGCTGCCGCAGGGACAGAGATTATTGCGTCCGACTTTGGTCATCCCGCCAATTTCAATTCAAAGGATGGTGCCCCTTGTATCAAGCAGTGCTGGCAGATGCCAAGTTTCATGAACAGTTGCTCCTGTTTGATCGCGATATCGCCGCGACCGCCAGGGCGGCAGGATGCACGACATGCGGTGGCGTCCTTCATTCGGCGCAATTTCAGCGCAAACCGCGCGGTGGTCCCCCAGGTTTGAGTGAGGCGTTCGGCCAACGCTTCAGCTTCTGCTGCGCGATCGACGGTTGTCGCAAGCGAACCACCCCGGCATCGCTGCGCTTTCTGGGTCGTAAGGTCTATCTCGCCACAGTGGTGACGTTGATTTCGGCGATGTGCCATGGGCTCACCGCCACCCGCCTGCGGCAATTGTCAGCCACGCTCGGGATCGATCGGCGGACGGTCGCGCGCTGGCGCGTCTGGTGGCTCTCGACATTCACGTCCGAGGAGAGTGCGTTCCGCCCGATTGCCGCGGCAGCCTTCATGCCTCCGGTCGACACCGCGACCCTGCCAGCCTCGGTGCTCACTCGTTTTCGCGGCGGCATCGAACAACAGGTCGTCTCCCTGCTTCGGTTCCTGGGGCCGTTGACCGGCGGAGCCTCGGCGATGCGCGCTTTCTGACGGGCGCCGCCGACCCGCAGAAGATGCACGTCGCCGACGATCGGTGACGTGCTTACCGTAAGCCCGCTGATTGTTTTGGAGGGCAGACGTGACAGAACGAGGCAGATCGCGTGTTCAGGATCGCTGGGCGCAACTGCGGTTCTCGGTGATCGGTCACTTGTTGGCCGCACCGCCGGAGGCGGGCGCGCTGCGCGCGGCCCTGAAGCAACTGGCGGCCCGTGAATGGCGGCATCCGAGTACCGGTGAACCGGTTCGCTTTGGTGTCTCGACGATCGAGCGCTGGTTCTACATCGGCCGGAATGAGCGCCAAGACCCGGTGGGTGTGCTGCGGCGCAAACGCCGCGAGGACGCCGGCCAGCAGGCGTCGATGACTGATGAGCTCCGCCAAGCCTTGCGAGCTCAATATCAAGCCCACAAGAGTTGGAGTGTGCGGTTGCATCACGACAACCTCGTGGCCCTGGCCGAGACCCGGTCAGAACTGCGCCCGGTGCCCTCCTACGCCACGGTCCGGCGCTTCCTGACCACCCACGGCATGACCAAGCGGTCCCCGATGACGGCGCGCCAGACCGCCGGCGCCCTGGCTGCCGCCGCCAGGCTCGATGCCCGGGAGGTCCGCAGCTATGAGTGCGAGTATGTGAACGGAACCTGGCACTGGGATTGTCATTCCGGTTCGCGCAAGGTGCTGACACCGCGAGGGGAGTGGCGAACGCCGATCCTGTTCGGCGTGCTCGATGACCGCTCGCGGTTGGCCTGCCACCTGCAATGGTATCTGTCCGAGAGCGCGGAGGTCATTGCCCACGGTCTGTCGCAGGCCATGCAGAAGCGCGGCATGCCCCGCTCGGCCATGAGTGACAACGGTGCGGCGATGACGGCGACCGAGATCACCGAAGGTCTCGCCCGGCTCGGCGTCGTTCATCAGACCACGCTGCCCTACAGCCCCTACATGAACGGCAAGCAGGAGGTCCTCTGGGGATCGGTCGAGGGCCGGCTGATGGCCATGCTCGAAGGTGTCAATGACCTCACCCTGGCCCGGCTCAACGAGGCGACCCAGGCCTGGGTAGACTACGACTACAATCGCAAGCACCACAGCGAGATCGACGCCACCCCCCTGGCGCGCTTTCTCGCCGGCCCCACCGTGACACGACCATGCCCGGATGCCGCAACTCTGAGACTGGCGTTCACCCGCGGCGAGCAGCGGACCTTGCGAAGGAGCGATGGCACGATCGTCATCGAAGGCCGCCGGTTCGAAGTGCCGAACCAATATCGGCACCTCACCACATTGGAGGTCCGCTTCGCCGCCTAGGATCTTGCCCTGGTTCACCTCGTCGATCCGCAAACCGGCACCGTGCTCTGCAGGCTGTTCCCCCAGGACAAGGCCGCCAACGCCAACGGCCTGCGCCGCGGTTTGCAGCCTGTCAGCGCTGACCCGGTCGCGCCGCCGGCCCGCGGGATCGCGCCGTTGCTGGCCAACATGATCGAGCGGCAAGCGGCAACCGGATTGCCCCCAGCCTATCTCCACAAAGACGAAGGAGACCTGATCACCGGTGCGCCGGGTTCCGGCAAATCGGCCGCCTTGCGGATCCTGGCCGCGTCGCTGGCAACATTGCGCGACGTGACCGTCGGCGTGATCAGCCGGCCTCAGGCCAACATCGCCGATTTCTACCGCGAGATGGGCGAGTTGTTCGGCGTCGAGTTGCGCCCGCATAATCGCTGGGGTGGGGCTAAAATCCTGCGCCAACGCTGGCAGGCTCATATCCAGACGACCCTCTCCAGGCCGGTACTGCTGGTCGATGAAGCCCAGGAGATGCAGCCCGCCGTCCTCGCTGAACTCCGCCTGCTCGCCTCAGCTGACCTCGATTCCCACATCCTCCTGACCATCGTCCTGGCCGGCGACGGACGGCTCGCCGAACGCCTGCGCTCCGAGGAGTTCCTCCCTCTCGCCAGCCGCATGCGTGTCCGCCTGGCGATCGAACGCGCCACCCCGCAGGATCTGCAGGAGACCCTGCAGCTTGCCATCCGCCAGGCCGGCGCCCCCACCCTGATGACCCCGGAAGTGATCGCAACGATCTGCGATCACGCCCAAGGCAATCTGCGAACCCTGATGATCATGGCGGCCGAACTGCTGGATGCCGCCGCACACCGCGAGGCGCGTCAGATCGATGAGACGCTGTTCTTCGAGACCCTCGCCATACCCACGCCAAACACAGCCAAAGCAACCACCCGCCAACGGCGATGACCCCGCTCCCGGTCCAGCCAGCCTACCACCTCACCGACCGCCCCGAGCAGCACCGCTGGCTCGTCGAGGGACTGTGGGCCGAAGAAGCCGTCGGCATCATCGGCGGAGAACCCAAATGCTGCAAATCTTTCCTCGCCCTCGATCTGGCCGTCGCCGTCGCCGCGGGCGTCCCCTGTCTGCGCCGCTTCGCCGTGACACGCCCCGGCCGCGTCCTGCTCTATCCCGCCGAGGACGCGCTTCACATCGTCCGCCGGCGCCTCGAAAGCATCTGTGCAGCCGCCGGCACCAAACTCGCAGCCCTCGATGTTCAGGTGATCACCGCACCCAGCCTGCGCCTCGATCTCGAAGACGACCGCGCGCGTCTCGCCGACACCATCGCCAGGCTGAAACCGCGCCTCCTCGTGCTCGATCCGTTCGTGCGCCTGCACCGCATCGATGAGAATGTCAGCGGCGAAGTCGCACCCCTGCTCGCCTTCCTGCGCGACATGCAGCGGCACCATGCCGTCGCCGTCGCTGTCGTCCACCATGCAAAAAAAGGCGCCGGGACACTCCGCGCCGGTCAGGCCCTGCGCGGATCATCCGAGTTCCACGCCTGGGGCGATTCCAACCTCTATCTCCGCCGCAATGGCGACGATCGCATCATCCTCACCCCAGAGCATCGCGCCGCGCCCGCCATGCCCAGCATCACACTCGAACTGAACCAGCACGATAATGCCCTGGCACTCGAGCCCAGTCACGCCAGCGCGCCGTCACCCGACAATGCCACACCAAAATCCCTCGACGATCGCATCACCGCCGCCCTCGCCGAAACCGGCCAGCCACAGCCGTTCGCCGATCTCCGCGCCCGCTGCCGCATCCGCGCCGCCACCCTCTATCAGCGCCTCACCGCGATGATCGACAACGGCTGCGTCATCAAATCCCCCGACGGATACCGCCTCACCAAAAACTGACCCCAGTCCCGCCAGCGCAGCAACCGCGATTAAGGCACGGCAAACCTCAACCACCGCGCCAATCAGGCCCCGTATCACCAATGCATACTTCCGCTTCCCGCTTCCCGGACCCCCTACAGAACACGGGAAGTGGAACCCGGAAGTCCATCAAATTTCGCGACCGGACGACCATCAAACAACGTGATCCTGCTCACCTGACGAAGCCGTTACGAATGTAAGGCCACGCCGCAAGGCGGTCCATTTCGTGCTCGACCAAACGAAGGACGAATAGCCGACGGCGAGCTGTGTCCGTACGAAGGCTTGCGGCGAACGCTTCGTTCGCCTTAATGTCCGTGCCGCGACAAAGCTCGCCGTGTTGATGCAACCGAGCCGCAATGTGCTCCATGAACGGGCCAGTTAAGGACGGGTCATCAAACACCTTCCAGGCTTTGAACATGATGGCGTCTGCTAATGTTTTGTCGCGGAACTCTCCCATCGAATTGGATGTCGTGATATATGTCGTTGCCCAATCTAGCGCCGGACCTAGGTGTTCGCGTTTCAGCGTATCAGGGAGTTCAAATAGAAAATAGGCATAGGAACCGACATAGTGCTCGTCGGATGGGGCGAGGAATGCAAACAGCTGATCTGCCGTAATATGATTTGGCCACAGCAGGTCTAGGGCGTAGCCGCGGATTTCGGTACGAGGATTGGCGCCGAGGCCAGTTTGCAGCAGCGACAGGATCTGCCCGGGCACTGACGCATCGCCGCAGTGGCGGAGGGCAGCTACCGCAGCGGCCCTCACCACGTGGTCTTCGGTTGGGTCCTGGGCGACTTTGAGAAGCTCGGGCTGCAGAGCGTTCAGTTCACATCGCTCGGCGATCGAGAGCGCGATCCGTCGAGTGGTGAATCTTCGGGTCCGGTCCATTATCACCGAGCGGAGTTGCTGGTGGAGACCGGGATGTTTCAGGTTCTCGTAGGTTTCCGCGAGGCCGAAGAAGTACTCGAATTGGCGGCCCTGTTCGACCCACGCCAAGAGCGAGTCGATTAATGCGGCGAGGTCTGCCGCGGCCCATGTCGTGAGATCGCCGCGGAGGAGGGTCCAGGGATCCGTTGCAATGAGGGATGCTCGGACTTCTGGGCTAAGTGATGCCGCCCAAGCCCCGATGATTGCCAAGGGTGGGATCAGGCCACCGCTAGGATGGGTAAGCGCTTTCAAGATGGTTTTGGCCGGTACGCCCTTCTCGACGAGGTAATTCGCCGCGAGAAATTCATGGTAGCTCTGATGCGCCCAGCCCATCCGGCGCTCACCGCGCGCGGTGAACAGACCAGTATCAAGAACCTCGCGCACACCTTCTTCACTCGGCGTGAACGTGGGAAAATCTCCATCCTCCCGACTGCCGGCAAGTGTGCTGACGGCGACGTCTTCGCCCGGCGTGTCGGTTTCCGGGCCATTCCAGACCGCAAATCGATGACCAAGGGCCGTGGCGATGGCGATCCTGCCGGCGAGGCGCAAACGCTGGCGCCCGCCGAGCTGGCCCTGCCTACGGGTTTCGAGGCGGCTGCCATTCTGTTCCTCGCAAAGAGCGAGGCAGCCCCGGCGATAGAGATCACCGGTGCTCGTCGGGAGCCCCCCGTCGCGCTTGTAAAGGGCGATCAGCATTTTTAGCGTCAGCGGCTTGATGGCGAAGGCGACGGCCTGTGCGCCAAACAATTTAGGGATGAAGTCGTCCGGGTCGATGCTATTGGCCACGAGCGCGGCACTAACGTCCTGCCGGCGCAGCGGTGCCAATTCGACCATACCGACGCCAGACTCGCCCCAGATGCTGATCAGGGTGCGTCCAAGGGTGGCGTCTGGCCAGACGGCCGTGCGGCAGGCGATGCGCACGTTCAGACGATCGGCCGGTAGCCCCCGTATCCCCTCGGAAAGGAGATGGGGCACGGTCTCGATCCGCAGCATGGCCTCATCGAGACTGTCGAGGTGTAGGCAAAGCCGGGCGTCGCCGGCCTTCCAGGCACCCATCTCGACAGATTCGAAAATGTGCCGGTGGAGCCGGTCTTCGCTGGAAGTCGTATTCAGGTCCACATAGATCGAGTGAATCTTTTGTTCGGACGGTAGGGCGGAGACCCGATCATGTTCCCGCTTTAGGGTTGCGGATTTGCCGATGCCCGGTTCGCCGAGTAACGCCAACGCCGGAGACCCTGCGAGCTGGGTCAAGGTGCGAAGCGGGCCCGCTCCGTACAGGCTATCCACAGGATCGCGCAGAAATCCGGCATCTGAGAGGTCAAGGATGCCAGTTTGTGGAATCCAGAAGCGCGGCCAGTCGTACATGACGGTTGAGCTGGTCGATCGGGAAAGCGCCGCGGTTGCTGACATCAGGCAGTTCCTGGTGCGGGCTGAGTGGCCGATAGCATCATTGTGAATCCTCTATCGTATGCGTCGTGACTAAAGAGATTCTCCAAGCTCGTAGTGACTGCCCAATATAATAGCAGCTTTTCCGATAACGGATACGAGCTACGGCATACGCAACAAGCGTGAAGTGTCCGTTTTTATCAGGCAATGCGGCTTCCGGTAGGCAATGACTGCTTCTCTAATTTCTAGATCCAAAGCGGTCAGGCAGTTTACAGCCAGCTCCCGCCATTAGCGGAAGCTCAGTATTTCCCGGAATCGCCTCCTCGTTGACGATTACGCGGTCCTACGATCCTGCCAAAATGATCTGCCAGGCGCACAGTTTCTGACCCCGATCACATTTTTTTCTTCAACGTTGGTGACGCCTTGAACCTGACCGTTTTGCCGGCCTTGATCTTGATCGGGGTGCCGAGACGCGGATTGACGCCTTTCCGTGCCTTGGTCTTTCGCACCGTGAAGGTCCCGAAACCCGGCAGCGTGAATTTGCCGCTCTTTTTCATCTCCGCCACGATGGCATCGACATGGTTTCTGCGATAAATACCTTCGTCACCCTGTATCCCCTCGTTATCTTTGCCGCCGCCCAGCTGCGCGCATTCGCCTACCAGAAATCATCAATATGCCAATTCGACCGGGAGGATTACGGCTCATACGCCAGCCCGTTCGCCTTATGATCGGCCCCCTTGCCCCCCTTCGATGTTCCACATATGTTCGCATCCGCTGATCGAGGAGCTACGAATGAGTTTGGCAGGTAGTTATAACGGGGGGAACACAACCGGGTTCGCGTCGCCGGCCGCGGATAGCCTGGAAGGCCCGATCGATCTGGCTGAAATCCTGGATCTGCGTCGCGCCAACCGTTATCCGGTGCGGGTTTCCGGTGAGGCCCTGATTGAGCGGGGCATTCTGCCGGGTGACATCCTGATCGCGGACGCGGCTGCCCCGCCAGCGCACGGCAAAGTCGCGATCGTCATGGTTCATGGGGAGGTTTTGGTGGCACAATTGGCCTACCGCGGCGGTGAATGGTGGCTGCGGCCGGGGCGGTTGGGTGATGTTGGTCAGGTGGTCCCCGACGATGCCGAAATCTGGGCGATCGTAAGCGGCCTGGTGCGGACCAGCGTCTGATCATCGCAGAAATAGGGATCACGCCTGATGGCGCTGTATGGCCTGATCGATGGCAATTCGTTCTATTGCTCC